>JAJRRX010000409.1 GCA_024279075.1 Alphaproteobacteria bacterium
CGCCCCCGAGGCCAGCGCGGGGTCGGCCCCCATTTTATCCATCGTAATCGGCACCAAAATGCCTGCCATACCGGCCACCAAAAGGTTGGCGACCATGGCAAGGCCAAGCACAACGCCGAGCATTGGGTCACTAAACCACAGATATCCCACAAGGCCGATGATCACGGCAAAAACCAAACCATTCACCAGCCCCACAAGGGTTTCGCGCAGCACAATGCGCATGGCGTTTGAAGGCGTGAGATCATGCGTGGCAATGGCGCGCACGGCGACAGTTAGGGTTTGGGTGGCCGCATTTCCGCCCATCGAGGCCACGATGGGCAACAGCACCGCCAGCGCCACAATCGCCTCGATCACATCGGTAAATTGGGCGATCACGAAGGAGGCGAGAATGGAGGTGAGCAGGTTTACCGCCAGCCAGGGAAACCGCGCCTTGGTGATGCGCCAAACCTTATCCGTCAGGTCCTCGTCCCGCAGGCCCGCGAGGCGGTTCATGTCTTCCTCAACCTCGTCTTCCAACACCTCCATCGCATCATCAATGGTAATGGCGCCGACCAGTCGCCCCTCGCGGTCCACCACCGGGGCGCTGACCATGTGGTATTGGTTGAAGGCGTAGGCGACGTCCTCGATGTCCTGATCCACCGGAATCGTCCGGAAATCTTTTTCCATCAGCTCTGCGATCGGCACCTCCCGCGCTGCGCCCATAATAGTGGCAAGGCGGACCTCACCAACGGGGTGCATTTTCGGGTCCACCACGATAACATCATAAAAGCTTTCGGGCAGGTTTTCGGCGCGGCGCATATAGTCTATAATGTCACCCACGGCCCAATGCTCGGGCGCCACCACCACCTCGCGCTGCATCAGGCGGCCCGCGCTGTCCTCCTCATAGGTGAGGGCCTGCTCTACCGCAAACCGGTCAGCGTCATCCAGCTTTTCGAGCAGTTTTTCTTGCTGCGGCTCGTCCAAATCCTCGACCAAGTAAACCACATCGTCGGTTTCAAGGTCACGCACGGCTTCGGCGAGCACGTCATCCGGTAGGTCGCGCATGACCTCATCTCGGATGCCCTCTTCCAGCTCAGAAAGCACCTCGCCGTCAATCTCGCGGCCCCAGAGCGTAAGCAATGCTTCGCGCTCGCTTGGGCTGATCTGCTCCAAAATGTCGGCGATATCGGCTTCGTGCAGCGGCTCTAGTAGGCTGAGGAGCTGCTGCTGGGAGCCTTGCTCGACAGTTTCCAGCACGGCTTCGACCAGTGAAACATTGAGGCCGTAATCTTCCTCGGCGGGAAAGTCGTGGATTTGGTCAGTCATGGTGCGGCCCCCTTGCTTTGGCGGCAACATAGGCGATGCGGGGGCGGTTGTCACCTGTGGCATAGGGGTTTTGGTGGTTTTATTGCGAGTACGACAGGCCTCACTAAACTAGTTTAGTGGCACGGATTTGAAGGGTATTTTGCACCGTGTTTCCCTATGGTTAGGGTGGATATGCGGTTAACTTTCGGACAGTCCCAAGCGTGCGCCGCCTCGGCGACCCTTCGGGCCACCTCGTTGGCGCAGGTTGCGAAGGCGCAATCCTGATAGACGGAGCATTATCGCTTTTCAGAGGCGGCCATGCCCATAAACGCCTTTATCAGCCGCCGCTCCCGCCGGGCTTTTACGCAAACTAGGGATTCTTGCATCATCGGCGGTGGGCTAGGTAGGGCAATTTTATGTAAGCGCGCATCTTGGCCAAATTCGGCGGTGGAAACAAAGCCAATGCCATTGCCCGCCGCCACAATTTCGCGCACCGCCTCGCGGCCTTCAGCGACAATTAAAGCCGGAAGCTGGCCTGCGGCGGCTTCCAGTTTTTGCCGCGTTTTCGAGCCTTGTTCACGCATAACCAAGGGGGCTTTGGCCAGTTCGGCATAGCTCATTTTATCCCTTCGCCCATAAGCCCCCTCTTTGGCGGCAAAGGCGACGAGTGGGGTTTCACCCAGTGGCATCACCTCAAATTCCGAAGCCTCGGCGAGTTCGCCCAACACGCCGATATCGGCGGTGTAATCTTGCAGCGCTTTAATAACGGCTTCGGAGTTCCCGACGCTCAACGAGATTTTTATCCGCGGATAGCGGGCTTGGAAGGCGCGCAAAATGGGGGTGATGTGAAAGGCAGAATCCACAAGCAGCCGCAAGGTGCCAGCCTCTAAGGCTCCGATTTCATTGAGGTAATCTAGCGCTTGCGCCTCGGCGTCAAACATTCGGTTGGTGATCTCTAGCAATTCCGCGCCTTTTTCTGTCAGCTTAACGCGGCGTTTGTGGCGGTCAAACAATAGGATATCATAAGCAGCCTCAAGCTTGCGCACTTGGTCTGAAATCGCGGGCTGCGAAAGGAAAAGCGCCTCGGCCGCGCGAGAAAAGCCGCCACGGGTGGCAACGTAATGGAAGGCACGGAGCTGGGTATAGTGCATTTCTTAGTCCTATAAGCTTCGCTTATATATTAATATGTAATAACGATTTTACAAATGATTCTTGCAGCGCGATAGTCTGGCCAAACCCACGGCACAGGAGTTGCCCATGTCATTCCCCTCCCCCGCCCATGGCGAACCGTTTTTGCTCACCCCCGGCCCGCTGACCACCTCTGAATCGGTGAAGCGCGCGATGCTGCGGGATTGGGGCAGCTGGGATGATGAATTTCGGGCGGTTACGCGGGAAATTCGCACCCGCTTGCTGGCGATGCTAGATGCGCCTGAGGGGTATGACTGTGTGCCAATGCAG
>JAJRRX010000410.1 GCA_024279075.1 Alphaproteobacteria bacterium
AAGCCCCAACAGCATCCCTGAACGGCCCGTAAAACGCGCTGGCGAACTTGGCGGAATAGGCCATAATCGCGACATCCTGAAAATCATGCGCCTCCAGCGCCTGCCGGATAATCCCGATCCGCCCGTCCATCATGTCTGATGGCCCCAAAATATCCGCGCCGCTTTCCGCCTGAACCAAGGCCTGCTTCTCCAGTGCCATTAAAGTTTCGTCATTTACAATAATCCCGTCCCGCACAAAGCCGTCATGGCCGTCGGAATTATATGGGTCCAGCGCCACATCAAGCATAATGCCAATGCCCGGCACCGCCGCCTTTATTGCCCGTGTCGCGCGGTTCACGAGGTTATCAGGGTTAAACGCCTCGGTGCATTCCGAGTTTTTGTCCTTCGCCTCGGTGTAAGGAAACAGCGCGATACAGGGAATGCCAAGCGCCGCCGCCTCATTCGCCGCCTTCACAGCCTCATCTATTGATAGCCGATTCACCCCGGGCATGCTGGCAATCGGCTCTACAATGCCAACGCCCTCACGCACAAAAATCGGCCAAATCAGGTCGTCCACACTTAAGTGTGCGCCCGCCACCATATCGCGCATCCAGCCAGATTGGCGCAAGCGGCGAGAGCGGTTAAGCGGGAAGGGGGCAAGGGGGCTGCGCATCGGGGTATCCTCGTTTCAGGGCTTTCTTAAGCTTTGCCACAGATGACAGCGTTTTCTCAAGCGAAATCACCGTAAAGAGCGGTTGCAATTTTACACAAATCCCCTAATTTGAGCTTCTCGCAACCGGAGTTTCCATGTCCCCCTTTTCCTTGATTGAAACCACCAGCTTTCTCAATGTCTGGTATTGGATCATCACGGTGGTCGCGTGGTCAATGACCGCGCATTGGACACTGGGTGTGCCTTATGACGCCATCCGGCAGGCCGACAAACATGGTGGCGAGTTTGCCGAGCATTGTGACTTGCTCGCCCATATAAATGCCCGCCGCCTGATCCATTACTTTGATCGCGGCGGCCCCTACTTCATTGCTTTTGTTGGCTTTATTCTAGCGCTCATCGGCGGTTGGGGTTTTATCCAACGCAATGAGCTGGCGCTGGCAGTATTCTTACTTGCCGCCCCATTATTGCTGACTTCAGTTTATACCGTGCGGCTGGCTTACCGGATAAAAAGTGAAGTTCTTGAAGGTGAAAACCTGCGAAAAGCGCTTAAAAACCGTCGTGTCTGGAACCAAACCATAGGCATGATTGCCATCATCTTTGCCTCCGCCGCCACGGTTTATAGCGCGTTGGAAACAAGCAATATTTTTGCGCCAATATTGCCATTTTCCCCATATTTTCAATGAGTCTGCCTCTCCCAAATGGCCTCACCAAGGTTGGAGGCGCGCCCGAGGGCTATGATGCCCGCATTTTGGCCGACACCGTAGCACGCGCCCAAGGCCCCGTGCTGTGCATCCTGCGGGATGACCGCCAACTTGCTGCCATGCGCGAAGCGCTTCGCTTTTGGCAGCCCGGTTTGCCTGTGTTCGCGTTCCCCGCATGGGATTGCCTCGCCTATGACCGTATCTCGCCCAACGCGGAAGTCTCGGCGCGCCGCATGGCCTTCCTCGCGTCTTTTCACAACGGGTGGAGCGGCGCTTGCGCTGTGCTCACCACGGTAAATGCCGCCCTGCAAAGGGTGCCGAGCCGAGAGATCGTGGCCGCGTCGGCCTTCACCGCCACGGTTGGCAAGCAAATCAGCACCGAAAAGCTGTTCGCCTATCTTGAGCGCGCCGGATTCTCCCGCGCGCCTACGGTAATGGAACCGGGCGATTACGCTGTGCGCGGCGGATTGATAGACGTTTATCCGCCAGGTGATACCGGCCCTATTCGGCTCGACCTGTTCGGCGATGTGCTCGATGCCGCCCGCCGCTTTGATGCCGCCAGCCAGCGCACCATTGAAAAAATTAAACGCATTGAGTTGGCTCCGGTTTCCGAAGTTATTCTCGACCCTGAAAGCATCCAGCGTTTTCGTTCCAACTACCGCCTTGAGTTCGGCGCTGCTGGCCGTGATGACCCGCTTTACGAGGCCGTATCAGAGGGCCGCAAGCACCAAGGTGCGGAACATTGGCTTCCTTATTTCTATCAGCAACTCGATACCCTGTTTGACTATCTAAAGGGTGCCCCTGTGATGCTGGTCGAGCAGGTCATGGCGCAGGCGGGTGCGCGCTGGGATAGCGTGCAGGAGCAATACAGCACCCGCAAAGCTGCGCTCGGCGAAAAGTCCCATATGGCCACGGTTTACAAACCCGTGCCGCCCGAGCTGCTTTACCTTTCCCCCGAGGGTTTTGACAACGCCCTGAAAGGCCGCCCTGTGCGGCAGTTGTCCACTGGCCCGCAGCCCTCCGGCCCAAACGTGATAGATATGGGAGGCCGCGCAGGCCGCAGCTTTTCGCTCGAGCGACAGCAAGAAGAAGTGAGCCTTTTCGGTGCATTAGCTGACCATATTAAAGCAAATCTTAAAACAGGTCAGGTCATCCTCACCAGCTATTCCGAAGGCTCACGGGAGCGTTTTGGCAGCCTGCTCACCGATGCGGGCGTTGAGGGTTTCAAGGATATCCCGAGCTTCCAAGAGCGCGGCAAAGGCAGCCTCAGCCTCGCCATTTGGGGCTTAGAGGCTGGCTTCGAGGCGGACAGCCTCACGGTCATTTCCGAGCAGGATATCTTGGGTGACCGCCTGATCCGCCCCACCCGCAAGCGCCGCAAGGCCGAGAATTACCTCACCGAAGCGCAGTCCCTCACGCCCGGTGATCTGGTCGTCCATATCGACCACGGCATAGGCCGCTATCACGGCCTTGAAACCATCACCGCCGCAGGTGCGCCGCATGAATGCATCGTGTTGGAATATGCGGGCAGCTCGAAGCTATACCTCCCTGTTGAAAACATCGAACTGCTCTCGCGCTATGGCCATGACGAAGGCATGCTAGACCGCTTGGGCGGCGGCGCGTGGCAGGCCAAAAAGGCCAAGCTCAAGGAGCGCATTCGCGAGATGGCCGACAAGCTCATCCGCGTCGCCGCCGAGCGCGCCCTGCGAAAAGGCAAGGTGTTTACCCCCCCCGAGGGCCTGTGGGCCGAGTTCTGCGCCCGCTTTCCCTACAGTGAAACCGACGACCAGCTCAACGCCATTGATGACGTGGTCAATGACCTTGCCAGCGGCCAACCGATGGACCGCCTGATCTGCGGTGACGTGGGTTTTGGCAAAACCGAAGTCGCCATGCGGGCGGCTTTTGTGGCCGTTATGTCCGGCGTGCAAGTGGCGATCATTGCCCCGACTACGCTTTTGGCCCGCCAACATGCCCAAAGCTTCGCTGAGCGCTTCCGTGGCCTGCCCGTGCAAGTCCGGCAGATGTCCCGCTTCGTTGGCACCAAAGAAATGTCCAAAACCCGCGAAGGGCTGGCGCGGGGTGAAGTGGATATCGTGATCGGCACCCATGCGCTGCTGGCCAAAAACATCCGTTTTGCCAACCTTGGTATGGTGGTGATTGACGAAGAGCAGAAATTCGGCGTGACCCATAAAGAGCGCCTGAAAGCCCTGAAATCCGAGGTGCATGTGCTGACGCTTTCAGCGACACCGATTCCCCGCACCCTGCAAATGGCCCTCTCGGGCGTGCGCGAGCTAAGCCTGATCGGCACCCCGCCGGTGGACCGCCTCGCCATTCGCACTTATGTGTCAGAATTTGACCAAGTCACCATCCGCGAGGCCTTGCTGCGCGAGCATTATCGCGGCGGGCAGAGCTTTTATGTGGTGCCTCGGGTGAAAGACATTGCGGATATCGAGGATTTCCTGCGCGAACAGGTGCCCGAGGTCAAGTTCACCGTCGCCCACGGCCAAATGGCAGCGGGCGAACTGGATGACAAAATGAACGCCTTCTATGACGGCCAATATGACGTGCTCCTCGCCACCACAATTGTAGAATCCGGCCTAGATATCCCCGCCGCCAACACCCTAATCGTCCACCGTGCCGATATGTTTGGCCTTAGCCAGCTCTACCAAATCCGAGGCCGCGTTGGCCGCTCCAAAATCCGCGCCTATGCGTACTTTACCACCAAACCGCGCAAGCCCCTCACCCCACAAGCCGAAAAACGCCTTAAGGTGCTCGGTTCACTTGATAGCCTCGGTGCGGGCTTCACCATCGCCTCGCAAGACCTTGATATCAGAGGCGCAGGCAACATCCTTGGCGATGAGCAATCCGGCCAAGTCCGCGAGGTCGGCTACGAGCTTTACCAAGAAATGCTGGAAGAGGCGATTGCCAAGATGAAGGTCGGCGAGTTGGAGGGCTTGTCTGATGATGACCAATGGGCACCGCAGATTAACCTCGGGGTGCCTGTGCTGATACCGGATGACTATGTGGCTGATCTTGACGTGCGCCTCGGGCTTTACCGGCGGCTGTCGGCGCTTAGCTCCAAGGTGGAGCTAGAGGGCTTTGCGGCTGAGCTGATCGACCGTTTTGGCAAGCTGCCGCGCGAGGTCACGACCTTGATGAACATTGTGCGGATTAAAACCGCGTGCCGTAAGGCGGGCATTGCCAAGCTTGACGGTGGGCCGAAGGGGGCGACCATCCAGTTCCATAAGGATAGATTTGCCAATCCGGCGGGACTTATTGGTTTTATCCACGCGCAAAATGGCCATGCCAAGGTGCGGGACAACAAGATTGTGGTGCGGCGCGACTGGCCCAATAACGCGGCTAAGATTAAGGGTGCGTTTTCGATTGCGCAAGATCTGGCAAAGCTGGCTAAGGGATAGATTCAGACGATTAATAGGATGAAAAGGCTAGCTCTTTGTGGATAAGAGAATAGCTTTCGTGTGCGTTCAATAACGCACCATAATTATAGATACCTAGGAATCTAGTTATGTTTAATAGCGATAAAATATAGTAATAACAACGGCATATCGGAGTGGCGCCGATGAATAATTATACCAAAAATATAATTACACAGGTGTGCGTGGCGTCAAGCGTATCACCAGCAAACAGCCCAGCCCGAGCACCACAAAACCGCCCACCAGTGGCAGTGTGCTGCCATCATAAAGCAGCCCCAGCGGCACGCCAATAGCCACCGCCAGCACGGTTGAAACCGCGCCGATAATGGCCGCCGCAATGCCTGCATTCGCCCCCATCGGCTCCATCGCCAGCGCGTTTACATTGCCAAATACCAAGCCAACACTGAAAAATGAAAGCACGCCCCACGTGAGGAAAAGCCATAGGCTTTCGGCCTCGGTGAGGGCAAAGAGGATGGTGGAATAAAGCAGAGAAAACCCGACCAGCGCCGTAAGCGCGCGCGTGATTAGCGTGTGCATGCCCAGCCGCATAACCAGCCGCGCGTTGGTGAAAGAGGCGGCCCCAATGGCCAGCGCCATAATCGCGAAATACAGCGGAAAAAGCCTGCCAACATGGAAAACCTCGCGGAAAATCTGCTCGGCGGAGCTGAGATACACCACAAACGCCGCAAAATTCAGCCCTGCCACAAGCGCAAACCCCATGGTTTGACGGTTGGAAAACACAGCGGCGACCGAGTGCCAAAGGTCAGCCAGCGAAAACGCCCGCCGCTTTGTGTTGGTTTCGGCTTGTCCCATCGCCATCCAGATGAAGGCAAGCGTGGCAAACAGAATGAAAGACACAAAAATCGAGCGCCAGCCCCAAAATAGCATCACCTCTTGCCCAAGCAGCGGCGCGAGTGCTGGCACGAGGATAAACACAGCCATCACAAAAGACATAATCCGCGCCATTTCGCGGCCCTTATAAAGGTCGCGCACCATGGCAATACTGGCCGTGCGCGGCCCCGCCACCCCAAGTCCTTGCAGCATGCGCCCCGCCAGCATCATCTCGAAGCTTTGCGCAGAGTAGGAACCCGCTGCCCCCGCCATAAATATCGCCAGACCGAGCAAAATCGCGGGTTTGCGGCCGATATAATCGGAAAATGGCCCGAAAAACAGCTGGCCAAGGCCGGTGCCAAGCATAAAACTGGTAACAACAAGCTGCACGCGGTTCGCCTCTTCTACCGCTAGTGCCTTGCCGATTTCGGGCAGGGCGGGCAACATGGCGTCGGTGCCAAAGGCAAGCAGGCTGGTGAGCAGGGCAACCAGAACAATAAAGCGGGCGGTCATTCGGTGGCGGCTTTAATGCCGTTGATTTCGTCAATAAGGTCAACCCAAAAGGCAGTGTCACGGGCGCCTGTTACTACATATTGCCCGTCAATCAGGAATGTTGGCACACCGCTTACACCCATCTCGCGGGCTTTTTCATCGGCGGCTTTGGTTTCGGCAATCTCGGCATCCGAGGCCAGCAGGCGCTCGGTGGCGGCGCGGTCCATGCCTATGGTTTCAGCGACGTCTGCTAGCTGCGCAGGGTCGGAAATATCTTTACCCTCTTCAAAATTGGCAATGAACAGCGCGGCAACGACCTCATTCTGAACCCCTTCAATACCTGCCCAATGGATAAGCCGGTGGGCGTTTATGGTGTTGGGCGTGCGAGTGATTTTATCTAGCTTCACCTTCAGCCCGTCGCCCTCAGCGGCTTTTTGAATGTCGCCATACACCTGCATTGCGGCGTCTTTACCGCCAAATTTACGTTCAAGGTATTCGCGCCTGTCCATGCCCTCGGGCGGCATATTCGGGTTTAGTTGAAAGGGCTTCCAACTGACCTGAAATGAATGGTCAGGCCGCTCTGCCAGCGCCCGTTCAAAGCGGGTTTTTCCGATGTAGCACCACGGGCAAATAGGGTCAGATATGATTTCGATGGTGGTCATGGGAGGCCTCGCTTTCGCGCTACTTTGGCGCAATCCTGCGCGGTATGCAATGGGATATCACCCCTTGTTGTAACGCAGCTTAACAGGCATAAAGGGAGGGAATTGAGGGTGATATGCCAGAGCTGCCAGAACCAACGATCCTGTCTATCGAGCGCGATAAACGTGCACAGGAAACCCCAGCACAACTTGACCTTGGTGCGCGGCTACGGGCGCTGCGCAAGGAACGAGGCTGGACGCTGGCACAGGCCGCGGAGGCTGTAGGGCTGGCGCGCTCGACACTCTCGAAAATCGAAAATGGCCAGATGTCTCCGACCTTTGAAGCCGTGCGCAAACTGGCCTCGGGGCTGGGTATTTCGGTGCCGCAGCTGTTTACCCCGCCCAAATCTGGCAAAATGCTGGCGCGGCGGTCGATCACGCGGGCCGGGGCGGGCAGGGCGCATGTGACCGCCACCTATGAGCATGAGATCATCGCTGCCGACATAACCCATAAGCGCATGCTGCCTTACCGCGCCACGGTGCGGGCGCGGGCTTTTGAGGATTTTGACGGTTGGGTGCGGCATGATGGCGAAGAGTTGCTTTACGTGCTCACCGGTGAGGTTGAGTTTTTTAGCGAGTTTTATGAGCCGGTGCGCCTAAGCGCGGGCGATAGCGCTTATTATGACGCCACGATGGGGCATAATATGATCTCGACCAGCGATGAGGATGCGCTGGTGCTGTGGGTCACATCACAAGGCTAGCCTCGCCGATTCGGCTCAGGTGGTGCTGCTGCTCCGCGCTGTCCATGCGCTCAAAATCCAGCGACAGCCACGCCTTGGCGCGAGCTTCCAGCATGGAGTAAGCTATCTCAAAAGCGGCGGGGGCCATGTTGGCAGGATCCTCTATGCCCCAATGGGCTGTGAGAGGGGTGCCGAGCCATAACGGGCAGGTCTCGTCGCGGGCATTGCCACAAACGGTGATCACCGCATCCATCGAAGGCGCGCCTACAAACTCATCCCAGCTTTTGGAGCGTAACCCTTTGATGGCATGCCCTTTGTTGGCAAGCAATGCGAGGGATTCTGGGTGGACCTTGCCCGTGGGCTTTGACCCAGCGGAAAAGGCCTTAACACGGCCCTTGCTAAGGTGGTTGAATATGCTTTCCAGCAAGATAGAGCGGGCGGAATTTCCGGTGCAGAGGATAAGGATATTCATAACGATCTCCGATCGGAGATCAGTTTACCGCGTTTGCATGACAGTTTTATGACAGGCCAAAAAGCCAAAAAAAAGGCGCCCTCACAAGGAGGGCGCTAAGTCTTGAGGCAGGTTTCATACAGGCAAGAAACCTATCGAGCAGTGAGTCCTTTATAAGCTCTCGGCATGTTTCCGCCAAGGAA
>JAJRRX010000411.1 GCA_024279075.1 Alphaproteobacteria bacterium
GAGCACGCGTTACTAGTTCCCAGAACCCGTCTTGCTCAAAATCCAAAACAGATCGTGCGAAGTTAATTGCCACATGATTGTCGAACAGCCGCGCGCCGGTAAGCTTAGCAAGATGCGAGGCCACGGTCAGTTTCCCGACAGCTGGGGCCCCATGAAGATATATCAATTGCATTGGGCTAACTCCCTGATAAAGATTTTCGGTGAAAAAGGTTTTGTTCCAAATCATTTAGTGCCGAACAGGCGTCAGGCGACGCCGCTCTGCCCGCGTGCTTTACACGTTCCGTTCCTCAAACCCCCGCAGAGACAAAAGCAAGCTCGGGGCGGCAGGACAGCTCTGGCCGCGCGCTGCGTTCGGGGAGCAAAGGCGGGGCTTCGCCCCTGTTTGCCCCCCTCTCACAGCGCGTGCTGCGCCTATGGCTTGCAGGGCGCTTGTTCGCAAGAATGGCTTGCGAGGAGCAAGGAATGGTGGGAAAAGGGGGCAACTCGAGGGAGCTGCTATGACCGAGAAACCCATTGCCGACCATCCGCTACGCTACCCGCTGAGCAACGAGCTGCACGCGCGGCCGTTTCCGGAGCTTTCGGCGCCGTGCCGTGCGGCTTACTTGGCGATCAAGCAGCCGAGTGGGGCAGCGAAGCGGGATAGAGCTTTGGACCGTGCGCATTTAATTACACTGTTGGATCGTTTTGGGGCGGCCCACCCCGCGCCAGAAGCAACCCACCACGCGGTGGCACTGGGGCGCAGTTTTTTGAAGTGGGAGATGCACTCGGAATTTGTCAGTTATACATTGTATGCTGACGGGGTGGAGGACCACCCCTTTGATGGCAAGGCCTTCGAATTGTTTCCTAAGGATTGGCTGAATGAGGCGCCGGGGGTGGTGATTTCTTCTGTGCTGGTGCGGATGGAGGAGGCGGATTTTGCGAAGCAGGCCATGCCTGAGCTGAGCAATAAACTGTCGGCTTGGTTTGTGTCAGAAAGTATGACGGCCTCTTATGTGGTGGACAACGAGGCGATTGTGGCCACGGATTTCAGGATCGACGAGGCGGGACATGTGCGTTTTGCAATCATAGTAAATGAGGGCGTGAGCCAGCGGAGGCTGGGGCGCATTGCGCAGCGGCTTTTGGAAACAGAAACCTATATGAACGCCTCAATGCTGGGCTTTCCTATGGCGCGGCAGGTGGCGGACGAGGTGGAAGATATGGAGGCCGAACTGGGCGCCGTATATGCCCACCTCGCCGAAGATAACAGCCGCGATTCCGAGATGCTGGGCGAGCTTTTGGGGCTGGCAGGAAGGATAGAGGACCTTGGGTCGCGCACGGCGTTTCGGTTCGGGGCGACCGAGGCCTATGCCAAGATCGTGCAGGAGCGGATTACGCTGCTGCGCGAGGCGCGGTTTGAGGGGCGGCAGATGATGTCTGAATTTATGATGCGGCGCTATGAGCCTGCCATGCGCACCGTGCTTTCAACCAAGGCGCGGCTGGAGGGCCTTTCCAAGCGCACCGAGCGGGCGGCGAACCTTTTGCGCACGCGGGTGGACGTGGAAAATGCCGCGCAAAATAAGCAAGTGCTAGCGCGGATGGACGCGCGGGCCGGGCTGCAATTGCGGTTGCAAGAAACGGTTGAGGGGCTGTCAGTGGTGGCGATCAGTTATTACGCGGTGTCGCTGTTGGGCTATGCGCTGGGGCCGTTTGCGCCGATGCTCGGCTTGGAGAAATATCAGTTGGTGGCGGGGCTGACCTTGCCGGTGGTGCTGTTGGTTTGGGGCATGGGCAAGCGGGTGCGGGCGAAGTTGAAATAGCGCATGGAAAGGGCGGCGATGCCGTGGGCATTGCCGTTTTGTGTGAGGCCAATGGATTGGTCAGGCGGGGTTCCTGAACCTTGGAAAAGGGAAAATCGCGCCGGTTGGCGATGTGCCAAACGAAGTTTTAGCAATCCCTGTGGCCGTCTTTAGTTTTGGTATCGACGGAGCGCAAAGGGCGTTGGGAACTATCTGCCCGACGCGATTTTCTCGATGCCTTTCGGCTTTTGTCTGGCGTGTAAAGTTTTAGCAAAATTGTATTTACAAGGCGTAACCGGTGCGTGCGCTAGGTATGGGTGGTGAAGTTGAAATTTCCCATAAGCAGTAGTGCATTAGGCTCGCACATCAAAAAAAGAGAACCATAACTAGATACCTAGGTATCTAGTTATGAGCAATGAAGATATTAACGTGTAATAACAGATGTTTATAGGATAAAGTGGCGCTGAAAAAGACAATGATATTGGGCGTATCTTGGCGGTAATGTGCCATGTTGAGCAGGCAATGCCTTTACCAAAAACACAAAAGCCCCCACGCCGGGGCTAATTGCTTAGGTTTTACGGGTGGTTGTGGCCTAAAGCACCACCTGGATCTCAACTCGCCGGTTTTCGTCAGCCCGTGGGTGGCTTGGGTCTTTCAAGCGCCCCTCGCCCATGCCAACGGCCTGCAATACATTGCCATCAATGCCACATTCGCGCACCATATAGCGCACCACTTCATCGGCCCGCGCTTGCGAGAGC
>JAJRRX010000412.1 GCA_024279075.1 Alphaproteobacteria bacterium
AAATATTTCTTATGGGCTGGAAAATGCTAAGCGTCCACGGGCTGAGGTTAAGGCCCGCGTGGCCGAGTTATTGGCGCTTGTCGGCCTGCCGGACCAAGGCAAAAAATACCCAGCCCAGCTTTCGGGCGGGCAGCAGCAGCGCATTGCATTGGCCCGCGCCATTGCCACCAACCCCGGCCTTTTGCTGCTCGATGAGCCGCTTTCAGCGCTGGATGCCAAGGTGCGAATTTTCCTGCGCCACGAGGTGAAAGAGTTGCAACGTAAGCTTGGCATAACCACCGTGATGGTGACCCATGACCAAGAAGAAGCGCTCTCTATGGCCGACCGGATCGTGGTGATGAACCACGGCACCATCGAGCAAGTTGGCACGCCGCTGGAGATTTACCGCAACCCCGCCAGCCTGTTCGTCGCTGATTTTATAGGCGCGATGAACCAGTTACCTGCCATGGCCAATGGGGCGAGCATTACAATCGGAAGTATTAAATTGCGGTGTGATAACAACGATATATCTGGAAAATCTATTGTGACCATCCGCCCTGAAGATGTGTTGCCGGTGGAGGTTGACGGTGAAAACACCTTTAAAGCCACCATCAAATCCATGGAATTTCTCGGCTCCTTTTTTCGCGCTGACATCACCAATCCAGACATGGGCGGCGCTACGCTTTCAGCTGATTTCTCCATCAATGCGGTTCGCCGTCTTGGGCTAAAAGAAGGTGAGACCCTCCTTGTGCAACTCCCCGCCGACCGCCTTAAAACCTTCCCCGAGGTCAGCTAAATGCGGGGGCCAAAAGTTAAACCCAAGCTCGGGCGGGATGATTGGGCGCAGCGCAGCTTTATGCTGGTCATCGGTCTTTATCTGATCATCGCACTGGCCTTGCCGCTCTATGCGATGATGAGCAAAGCCTTTACCACCTACCATTTTGACCTGAGCCAATATGAGGTGCAGGTGAGCGATGAGGCTGGCAATTTTGGTGAGGTCTTGACCCTGTCAAACCACAATATGCGCGCCACACCATCAGTTGTCGAAGATCTTTCGTCCAATACCAATGGGCGGCTTGGCATTACTCAGTTTTTCCCGAATTTCAGCTTTCGCAGCCCCGTGATGTATCGCTTTCGCGGCGTTAGCTCAGAGGCGGTTTACCTCATCGGCTCCGAGCGCAATACAGGGCCAGCGTGGGTGGAGCTGGACAGCAACACTTTTCGCCGTATGGTGCTACGTCCTGTATCGGAGCGCGGGCTGGCAAATTTCACAACATATTTTTCCACCCCGTCGCTCAATCAGTCAGTTAAAAATTCGCTACTGATCGCAGCGATTGTGACCGTGATCACAGTGTCGCTGGCCTTCTGGTTTGCTTATGCCTTGGCGCGAAGTAAAATGCACCTTAAAGGCGTGTTTCGCATGGTGGCGATGATGCCGATCCTCGTGCCCTCGCTTCTGCCTGGCATTGCGCTGCTCTACTTGTTTTCCCCGCGCCAAGGCATGCTGAAAGCGCTGATGTTTGGTTATGATATCAACGGCCCCATCGGTATTGTCATCGGCTCAGTGTTCTTCACTTTCCCGCATGCGATGATTATCATCTCAACCGCGCTCTCCATCTCTGACGCCCGCCTTTTTGAGGCCTCCGAATCCCTCAAAGCCTCGCGCTGGCGCACATTTTGGACCGTCACCATCCCCGGTGCGCGCTATGGCTTGTTTTCAGCTGCTTTTGTGGTTTTCAACCTCGTAATCACCGATTTTGGCCTGCCAAAAGTCATCGGCGGCAACTTCAATATGTTGGCGGTGGATATTTATAAGCAAGTGATAGGCCAGCAAAATTTCGAGATGGGGGCCGTGGTTTCTATCGTGCTGCTTGTGCCGGCGCTGCTCGCCTTTGGCATTGATCGGCGAATGCAGAAAAAACAAGTGGCACTGCTTACCGCTCGCTCGGTGGTTTTTGAGCCAAAGCCCAACAAGCGAATGGATTGGATATTCTTCGCATATTCCAGCGCTGTAGCGGTGTTTCTTGCTGGTATTATTGCCGTTTGCCAGTTTGCCGCGCTGATAAAGCAATGGCCCTATAACTTGTCACTCTCCCTCAAAAACTACGATTTTTCGCGGATGGATGGCGGCGGCTGGGGCTCGTATAGCAACTCGCTGCTGCTTGCTATTCTCACCGCAATTATCGGCACGGTGGTGGTGTTCCTTGGCGCTTATATGGTTGAAAAGACAAATGGTTTTGAAAAGGGCAGGGCGGTTTTCCAAGGCCTCGCCATGCTGCCTATGGCCATCCCCGGTATGGTGCTTGGCATCGCCTATATTTTCTTTTTCAATAACCCCGCCAACCCACTGAACTTCATCTACGGCACCATGATCATTCTTGTGGTTTCCACCGTCACCCACTTTTACACAGTCAGCCACCTGACTGCCGTTACGGCGCTCAAACAGATGGACGGGGAATTTGAAAGTGTCAGCCAGTCCCTTAAACAGCCATTCTATAAGCTTTTTTGGCGGGTTACCGTCCCTGTTTCCCTGCCGGCTATCCTCAATATCTCAATCTACTTGTTTGTTAACGCGATGACCACGGTTTCGGCGGTCGTGTTTCTTTACTCCACTGATACAGCCCTCGCGTCGGTGGCCGTGCTCAATATGAACGACGCCGGTGACATTGCCCCTGCAGCCGCTATGGGCATGATGATCTTCTATACTAATGCTGGTGCGCGCATTCTGCATGCACTGTTAAGTAAGGGCATTTTGGCCCGCTCAAATGCGTGGCGGAAATCTGGTTAATCCGCTTTACATCGGGCCGGATAAAGCTATCTTGCGGCAAGTTGCGGGCGTGGTGGAATGGTAGACACGCCAGACTTAAAATCTGTTGGCCGAATGGCCGTGGGGGTTCAAGTCCCCCCGCCCGCACCACTTAATATGCTGAATATATTATCTAATCCCGGATTGCAACGTGACCTAGGTATTCACTTAGCACCCCTCGCATTATTACACTGCTAACACCGGTGGCAAGGAACCGATGCCTTCTCCCTCGAACAGCTAATCAGCCACCACTGGCCCCATCGAAATTGATCACAAGCCCCTCACGGCCCTCGTTCAGGGTAATGCTGCCCTTAACGGGAGAAATCTCTCCGGGGATCATATCTGTTCCTTTTTCATCAGCTCATTATCCAATCTATGAGTTGCCCAAGGCC
>JAJRRX010000413.1 GCA_024279075.1 Alphaproteobacteria bacterium
AATGAGGCCTTCGCCGCGCTGCCCGCTGGCACTGTTGAAATGCTGTTGAAGCCCGAAAACAAAGCTAAACTGGCCGAGATTTTGACCTGCCATGTGGTAGATGGCGCGGTTATGGCCGAGGCTGTCATGGGCATGATCAGCGCCGATGGCGGCATGCATGCAATACCTACGCTTGGCGGCTGCACGCTGACGGCGGCTTATGAAGAGGGCAAAATAAGCCTGACAGACGAAAACGGGACCGTCGCTTGGGTGACCATCCCTGATGTCATGCAGTCAAATGGCGTGATCCATGTGATCAACGCGGTTATGTTACCGAAGTAAGGCCTGCCTTGCGGCTTTGTCGATCTGCAAAAAGGCATCCAAAATCACCTGCGCCGGATCAATATTTACGGCGCGGGCATGGGTGGTTTTGGCCGAGATATCCTGCTGCAGGTCGGCCCAGATGCGGGCTTGGGTAGCATTGTCCGAGAGCTTTGCCGCCAGTGTCAGCTCGCCTTGTGCGGCCTCGACCATCGGCAAGCCTGCGCCATGGCGCGCTAGCCGCACCAAACCCAGCGAAATAAGCTCGATCATCAGCGCATAGGTGCTTTCATTGCCCCGCGCGGCGCATTTATCAGCCAGCGCCAGCGCGAGGCCACGATCCAAGCCCGGCGCTGTGCCGATCAGCCCGATGATCTGGCCATAAAGCTTAACCCCTTCATCACCCAACAGCCGAATGGCTTGGCCGGGGGACCCACCAGACAGCGTCGCCAACGCTGGTGACATATCGCCACCGTGGCCGACTTGTGCTAGCACCTTGCCCATCTCCTCCTCTCCGAGTGTATCGCAGCGCAGGCTGCGGCAGCGGGAGCGGATTGTGGGCAGGAGCTTACTGGGCTGGTGGGCGATGAGTAGGATGACAACCTTTTCGGGGGGTTCCTCAAGGATTTTTAGCAACCCGTTGGCGGCGGCTGAATTAAGCTCATCCGCCGCATCGACAATGGCCACGCGCCAGCCGCCATCAGCCGCGGAAAGGTTAAAAAAGCCCTTGAGCTTGCGGACCTCATCAATGGTAATTGCGGTTTTTAAGCGCTTGGTTTTGGGGTCATACGGGCGGCGGCAGAGCAGCAGGCGGGGCTCGGCCAGTGCTGCCATGCGGGCGGTCACAGGTGCGCTTGGGTCCACCGCAAGGTCGCCGGGCGGGCCGAAAAGGCTATCGCCATCTTGGGTCAGCAAGAACCTCGCGATTTGCCATGCCAGCGTGGCTTTGCCAACGCCTTTGGGGCCGGAAATCAGCCATGCGTGGTGCATGCGCCCCCCATTAAAAGCCTCCAAAAAGGCGGCTTCCGCCTTGGCTTGCCCAAACACCTGCCCCGCATGGCGCGGGTGCGGCGCGCCGGAAACGGCGTCCGGCTCTGGAAGGGCGTCGTCTTCGCTCATGGCAGGCGGCCTTTGAGGGCAGCGCGCACTCGCATAGCAACCTCATCCTCATCGCCCTTGCCATCAATGCCGATGCAGCGGGTGGGAAAATCGGTAAGCAGCGCGCGGTAGCCTTGGCGGAGCTTTTGCTGGAAGCCAGCCCCAAGTTCCTCAAAGCGGTCCTCGCCAGAGTTCCGCGCCAAGCCGCGCTTAAGGCCGGTTTTGGCGTCGATATCTATCACCAGTGTTAGGTCCGGCTCCGTGCCGATCATCAGCTCGTGCATGGTGTCAACCAATGTCCGCAGCTCGCCCCGCGCCGCGCCTTGGTAGACGCGGGTAGAATCACTGAAGCGGTCCGATATCACAATCGCGCCGCGCTCAAGCGCTGGCAAAATCGTGCGCTCCAAGTGGTCGCGCCGTGCAGCAAAAAACAGCAGAATTTCGGTTTCGGCAGACCACCGACCCGGGTCGCCCTCCACCAGTAACCGCCGAATTTCCTCGGCACCTGTAGAGCCGCCGGGCTCACGCGTCAGCACCACATTTCGGCCCTCAGCCTTTAAGGCCTCAAAAAGCCGCCGCGCTTGGGTGGATTTTCCAGAGCCATCGGCCCCTTCAAAGGTAAGAAAAAACCCTGTACTCACAGCAATTCGCCAGCCATCACCCGCGTTTTCAAAATAGTAAACGCGGCTTTAAAGCGATCAACAAAGCCAGCCGCTGCCACATCGGAGGTGGCGGCCAGCGGGAAGCGCTGCACCCCGCGATCCGGCACCTCTATCACCAATTCACCCAGCATTTCGCCTTTGGTGATCGGGGCTTCAATAGGCCCTTCAAAAATCACTTCGGCCTTGATGTTGGGCAAGGTGCGGTAGGAAAGCA
>JAJRRX010000414.1 GCA_024279075.1 Alphaproteobacteria bacterium
CCAGAGGCCGCTGCTGAAAGGCCGGTGCCGGGGCAATAGCCGGTAACCGCCCAGCCTGTGCCAAGCATAAGGCCGCCGACAAACACGCCCAGATAAGCCGCTTTAACCGACATATGGCCCACTTCGATAAAGCCCGCCATTTGGCCAGCAAACATCGCCACAGCCGCCACGCCAATGGCGAGCAGGATGGTTTTCATCAGGTGCAGGTTGGTGAGTGCCAGCATTTTGATGGCGTATTTAGGGTTGGTCGCGCCGATGCGGTCCAGCACAAAGCCGAATGCGCCCCCGATTGCGATTGCAAGAATTATGGTAGTCATGACTTAGCCCTCCGACTTTTTGTAAAGCATCATGGCCACGGGAATGCCCGCGCCAAACGCGCCGAGCGTAAACATATAGCCCGAAATTGATGTCTGCATCAGGCCGCTCATCATGTGGCCAGAGGTGCAGCCTCCCGCCAAACGCGCGCCGAATACGATGATAAAACCGCCAGCAAATGCCGCTGCAAAACGCTTGGCCGAAGAGTCACCAAAGCGCTCACGCCAAATTTGCGGCATGTTCTTCTCGCCGCCCTTAACGCCGCCGCGCATGAAGGAGGAGGCCGCTGCGCCCGCCATCATGGCGATCACGAACACAAAAGAATAGTTCAGCGGGTTGGAGGCGTTTTTGGCATATTTGCCGTTGCTTTTCGCCATATAGGCGTTGGTCGAGGTGTAACCCTCGTCCGTTTCCGTTATGAAATCGGGGTTGATAACATCGGCAATAATGCCGTCCGCGATCACAAATTGAGTAGATACACCAATGGGTTTTACAAGCAGCACCGCCGCCAGAAATACCGCACCTAGGAGTATCCCGCCTGTTTTCCAGGATAGGGTCATGAGAAAATTCTCCGTTTGGGGCTGAAGCGCCTCGTTTACATTCATGTTTCGGAATATGAGTAAGTGGCTACAAACTTCAAGCCCTTTTAGCAAGGTCGTCAGGTATAAGTTGTCGCACCATCAAACCGTTGTTTTCGTGAAGGAAACTACTGTTTTACGTGCCGGATTTAATTCCCTGTGCAAATGCTGTATATCCATTCCAACCCATGTAAAAACCAAAGGCCGCACCCAAAATGTCAGAGCTTCTCGCCACCCTCACCTTCGCTGATCTTGTCGGCAGCATCGGCACGCTTATCGTCACCGCCGCTTACTTTGCCACCCAGATGCGATACTTGAATTCAGACGACATCCTCTTTCCCGTCGCCAACCTCATCGGCTCCTTTTTCATGGCCTATTCGCTCATCTACGCCTTCAACATCGCCTCGGCGCTTATGGAGCTTTTCTGGATTCTAATCAGCGTTGCTGGCATCGTGAATTACCTGCGCCGCAAAACCGCTTGACGCTTGCGCCCTCGCGCCGTCTACTTGCGAAAAAAGGACCACCTATGCTGCCCGATACCATTGAAGCCACCCAAGAAATGCTTGCCGAAACCGGCTATATCTGCCCGCGAGAGCTGGCGATTGTCGTCTTCCTGTCGCTCAAGCTTGGCCGCCCACTTTTCCTTGAGGGCGAGGCAGGCGTGGGCAAAACCGAGATCGCCAAGGCCCTCGCCAAAGGCCTAGGCCGCCGCCTTATTCGCCTGCAATGTTATGAGGGCTTGGATGCCAATAGCGCGGTGTATGAATGGAATTTTGCCGCCCAGATGGTCGCCATTCGCACCGCTGAAGCGACTGATGACACCGACCGCAAAGCCCTCACCGCCGAGCTGTTCTCCGACGGATTCCTCATCCGCCGCCCGCTGCTGGAGGCCATGCAGCCGCAAGAGGGCGGCGCGCCGGTGCTGTTGATTGACGAACTAGACCGCACCGATGAGCCTTTTGAAGCCTTCCTTCTGGAAGCCCTGTCGGATTTCCAAGTCACCATCCCCGAGCTTGGCACCATCACAGCCCCCGAGCCGCCGATCGTCATCCTCACCTCCAACCGCACCCGCGAAGTTCATGACGCGCTGAAGCGCCGCTGCCTTTACCACTGGGTCGACTACCCCGATTTTGACCGCGAAATGGAGATCCTGCAATCCCGCGCCCCCGAAGCCACCGAGGCCCTGAGCCGCGAAATCGTAGCC
This sequence comes from Alphaproteobacteria bacterium, assembly GCA_024279075.1. GTDB lineage: Bacteria > Pseudomonadota > Alphaproteobacteria > Rhodobacterales > Rhodobacteraceae > UBA3077. Next base: position 2,098 of record JAJRRX010000414.1, read on the forward strand.
TTCGTGCAGCGCCTGCGCACCGAAGCCCTGTTCAAAAAACCCGGCGTGGCCGAAACCATCGACTGGGCCAAATGCCTGCTGGCCCTAGACGCCATCGCCCTTTCTCCGCAACTGATTGCCGACACGCTGGGGGCCATCCTGAAATACCAAGACGATATTATGAAGCTGGCAGGCAGCGAGGCCAGCAAGATTTTGGAAGAGGCCAAGAAGGGGCTGGAAGGATGATCGGCTTTAATCCGAAGCTTCCAACTAGGCGCCCCCCTCCCCCGCTTGCGGGGGAGGGAGGGGGTGGGGGCCTCCGAGCTAGCCGCCAGCCTAGAAGGCCCGCTTAAATGGCCACCCTCCCCGACCTCACTATCCCCGAAGACGGCAAGCTGGCCGCCAACATAACCTATTTCGCCCGTGCGCTCAGGGCTGCGGGGGTGCCGGTGGGGGCCGGAAGACTGATTGACGCTATACGGGCAGTGGAGGCTGTGGGCTTTTCAGGGCGGCGGGATTTTTACTGGACGTTGCATGCTTGTTTCGTAAGCCGCCCCGAGCAGCGGGTGGTGTGTGGGCAGGTGTTTCGGCTGTTTTGGCGTGATCCGCAATTCCTTGAGCACATGATGGGCATGCTCCGCCCCACCCTCAAGGGCGCCAATGAGCCGCCCAAAAAGAAGGACGCTGAGCGGCGGGCGGCGGAAGCTTTGCTGGACGGGGCTAACCGCGCGCTGCCGGATATGCAGGAAGACGGCGAGGAGGTCGAGTTTGACGCGACCATCAGCTTTTCGACCAGTGAAAAGCTCAAGCAGCAGGATTTTGAGCAGATGTCAGCCGAGGAGCTGGCCAAGGCGCGCCGTGCCATTCAGCAAATCACCCTGCCGATCAAGCCCATCACCAGCCGCCGCAGCCAAGCGGCGGCAAATGGCCCCCTGCCCGACTGGCGCGCCACCCTGCGCAGCGCCATGCGCACGGGGGGCGAGCTGCACAGCATTCAGCGGCGCAAGCGTAAGCAGCACTACCCCAACCTCGTGGCGCTCTGTGATATTTCCGGCTCTATGTCTGGCTATTCGCGGATGTTGCTGCACTTTTTGCATGCCGCCAGCAATGCCAAGGGCGCGGGCTGGGCCAAGGTGCATAGCTTCACCTTCGGCACCCGCCTCACCAACATAACCCGCCACCTGCATGAGCGCGATGTAGACGCCGCCTTGCACAGCGCGGGCCTACAAGCGCAGGATTGGGAGGGCGGCACGCGCATTGGGGAAAGCCTGCACGCGTTTAACCGAGACTGGTCCCGCCGCACCCTTGGCCAAGGGGCCGTGGTGCTGCTGATCACCGATGGTTTGGACCGTGACGACGCCACCCTGCTGGCCCGCGAGGCCGAGCGCCTCCGGCTTTCCTGCCGCCGCCTGATCTGGCTAAACCCGCTGCTGCGTTGGGATGGCTTTACGCCGAAAGCAGCGGGGGTAAAGGCGCTACTGCCGCATGTGGATACGTTTTGTGCCAGCCACTCAATCGGCTCCATCGAGGCGCTGGCGAAGATATTGAGCAAGGCAGGCGATGGCGGGGATAAGGCGCGGCTGATGGGGTTGCTTTAAGTTACCCCTCTGTAGATATTGGTTTTTTCAGCAGGGTGTTGCCTTCAAAAGCTTGCGAGAA
>JAJRRX010000020.1 GCA_024279075.1 Alphaproteobacteria bacterium
AATTTATCAAGTCAACCTTGATAAGATTTCCACGCCCAACTCGATCACGGTCGGGCAGGAGTTAGTGCTGCCAAAAAGCTAGTGGCGGGGGCATCGCCCCCCTACAGGTTTTCGGCTTGGGCCATGCCAAGGGCGTGGTAGCCACTATCAACAAATATCGTCTCGCCCGTGGTGTGTGCGCCATAATCTGACATCAGGAACATCGCGGTGCCGCCTACGGCCTCTAGCGTGGCATTGCTGCGCAGTGGTGCGTTTTCCTCGGTGTGGCGATACACTTTTCGCGCCCCGCCAATGGCTGCCCCTGCGAGGGTTTTCATCGGGCCGGGGCTAACGGCGTTAACCCGAATACCATCAGGGCCAAGATCATTGGCAAGGTAGCGCACGGTGCTTTCCAGTGCGGCCTTGGCCACACCCATCACGTTATAATTCGGGATCACGCGCTGGGAGCCAAAATATGTGAGGGTAATGATGGAGCCACCATCGGGCATCAGCTTGGCCGCGCGGCGAGAAACATCAATCAAGCTAAAGCAGGAGATATCCATTGTGTTCAGGAAGTTTTTACGCGTGGTGCCGGTAAAGCGCCCCGTAAGCTCCTCCTTGTCAGAATAGGCAATGGCATGGACCAGAAAATCAATACTGCCCCATTCGTCCTTCAGCGCCTTAAACACCGCATCAAGCGACTCTTCGCTTTGCACATCGGCATCAAGCACGATGCTTGAGCCGAGGCTTTCAGCCAGTGGGCGGACGCGCTTACCAAAAGCATCGCCTTGGTAAGTAAAGGCCAGCTCGGCCCCCTCAGCAGCCAGTGTTTGGGCAATGCCCCACGCGATGGAGCGGTTATTCGCGACGCCCATTACCAGCCCGCGTTTGCCCTTCATTAGGTCAGCCATAGCCCCTACTCCACAAATTTGCTCAACAGCATAGAGCCGTTGGTGCCGCCAAAGCCGAAGCTGTTGGTCATTACAGTATCAAGCCCGGCGTTTTCCACCAATTCGGTGGCAATTTCGGCGGGATCCAAGGCTTCATCTAATGTTTCAACGTTTATTGAGGGCGCGATGAAATCATGCTTGAGCATGAGGAGGCAAAAAATGGCCTCCAAAGCGCCAGTGGCCCCTTGTGAGTGGCCGGTCATGGATTTGGTGGAACTAATTGGCGGTGTATTGCCTCGGCCAAATACGCGGCGCACGGCTTCAACTTCGCCAACATCGCCAACGGGCGTGGAGGTGCCGTGGGCGTTGATATAGCCAACCTTGCGGCCCTCTGGCAGGGTGCTTAGCGCCAACCGCATGGCCCGTTCTCCGCCTTCGCCGGAAGGTGCCACCATATCATGGCCATCAGACGTAGCCGCATAGCCCGTGACTTCGGCATAAATCTTGGCCCCGCGCGCTTTGGCGTGCTCAAGCTCTTCAAGCACCAGCATACCGCCGCCGCCTGCGATCACGAAGCCGTCGCGGCCCGCGTCAAAGGCGCGGGAGGCCTTTTCAGGGGTTTCGTTATACTTGCTGCTCATCGCACCCATGGCGTCAAACAAGCAAGACAGCGTCCAGTCCAGCTCCTCGCCGCCACCAGCAAACATAACATCTTGCTTGCCCATCATGATTTGCTCGGAAGCAGAGCCGATGCAGTGCAGAGAGGTGGAGCAGGCGGAGGTGATCGAGTAGTTAATGCCTTTGATCTTGTATGCTGTTGAGAGGTTTGCCGACACGGTGGACGACATGCATTTAGGCACCGCAAACGGGCCGATGCGCTTAGGCGCGCCACGCTCCAGCACGGTTTGGTGAGCAATAAACATGGAGGATGTAGACGGCCCGCCGGAGCCAGCCACGAGGCCAGTGCGCGGGTTGGAAATGTCTTCCTCCGAAAGGCCCGCATCTGCAATCGCCTGCCCCATCGCAATGTAAGCATAAGCCGCGCCGCGCCCCATAAAGCGCAGGGTGCGCTTGTCTATATGCTCGGCGACGTTGATATCCGGCTCGCCCGCAATTTGGCTGCGAAAGCCGCGCTCGGCCATATCGGCATTGGCTTTAATGCCGGAACGGCCCGCCTTGAGCGACGCCAAAACCTCATCAGCACTATTCCCGATTGGGGAAACCACCCCAAGTCCGGTGACAACAACTCTGCGCATAAGTGGTCCTTTCAGAAAGGTTATTCTTGTGACAGGCCGACTTTAAGGTCGGTCACGTCATAGCACAATTCCCCGTCAGCAAACATTTTGCCATTGGCGCGGCCCACTTTGAGGCGGCGGTCAATCACGCGGGTGAAATCAATTTCATAGC
>JAJRRX010000415.1 GCA_024279075.1 Alphaproteobacteria bacterium
GCCAAGTTTGCCGGAGTTAAGCTCCACCTCATCGGCCCATTGCAAAGCAATAAGGTTAAGCCAGCGATGGAGCTGTTTGACGCTATACACACCCTAGACCGCGAAAAACTCGCCCGCCGGATTGCAACAGAAGCACAGAGCAGCGGCACCTGCCCTACCCTTTTCATTCAGGTCAATACCGGTGAAGAGCCGCAAAAAGCCGGGGTTTTACCCGCCGATGTGGATGGTTTTGTTAAGGCCTGCCAGAGGTTTGACCTAACAATCGATGGCCTAATGTGCATCCCGCCCGTTGGCGAAGAACCAAGCCTGCACTTCGCGCTTTTGGCCAAAATGGCAAAACGCAACGGGCTTTCAGGCCTTTCTATGGGCATGAGCAGTGATTTTGAGAGCGCGATTGCGCTGGGGGCGACCCATGTGCGCGTAGGATCAGCGATATTTGGTGAGCGGGTTACGGCTGCGGAATAAGCGTTTGCGGGTTGCAAAATTCACTATCCGAATCGGCCAAACAGGCTTCTATCGCTCGATGATAGGCTTGCAAATAGGGGGTATTTTCTACATCGGCATCCTGCATCAACGCCCGTGCCGCTGAAAAATCGCCAACCTTCATTGCCACAAAAGCCGAAATGGATTGCACATAGGGCTGATTTTCTTCGCTTTCTTGTCTGATTTCGGCGCGGGCTTCCATAAGAAACTCCTGTAGGTAATCAGGGTCGGAAAAAGTATTCTCTGGGTCATACCATAAACCGTTGAGCAGCAGCCAAAACGGCGAGGCCGCGCCGCCTAACTGCCGCTCGATAATGTAGGCCATGTAAAAACGGGAGCGATCCACCATGCTGTCATAGGTCTCCGACACCATAAAGTTCCGAAGAACATCCAGCTCTGCCTCAGAAAAATCCTTATACATCGGCAAGCGATTTTGCGGGCATTGCGGCAGGCGAGTAATGAAATCACAGGAACTGACCGGAGCAAAAGCCATGCTCCGCGCGCCGTTTTCAGAGCAGCTCAAGGTTTCAGTTATGGTGAATTGCTCACCGCCAATGGGGCAGATGAGGGTGGTTTCGGTCGGAATTCCGGCCAGCGCTCCAAAGGGCAAGGCCAGAAAAACGGCAGTAATGGCGGCTTTCACGTGGTGCTCCTAAAAATCCAGATTGGCCACACTAAGCGCATTTTCCTGAATAAACTCGCGGCGCGGCTCCACCACATCGCCCATCAGCTTAGTGAAAATGTCATCGGCCTCGGCCATGTCACTCACTGTCACCTGCAATAGCGTGCGCGCTTCAGGGTCCAACGTGGTTTCCCAGAGCTGGCCGGGGTTCATCTCGCCCAAACCCTTATAGCGCTGCATCGAAAGGCCCTTTTCGCCCTCGCGCATCACCGCTTCCAGCAGCTCTGAGGGCGCATTGATCACGGTTTCGCGCTCCTTGCGCACCAGCTTGGCCGTGGATTTATACACCTCTTGCAGGTTGCCCGTCAGCCGCGCCAGCTTGCGCGCCTCTGCACTGCGCAGCGCATGGCCATCCAGCACCTGCACCTCTTCCACCCCACGCAATACCCGCGAAAGCCGTAAACCGCCGTTTTGGGTTGGCCGCCCTTGCCAGCCACGCTCAAACTCGGTCGAAACAAGGTCCAGCCGCGTGGCCACGGCATCTGCCGCGCCTTGGGTGTTGCTATCCAGCACGCCGTCCAGCAGCGCGCCGGCAATGGCGGTGTGCTCCAGAATACGGCGAGAATAGTTGGTGGGAAAGGCGTTCAGAATCGTCCGCGTCAGCCGCGCTTCTTCGACCACACGCCGCAAATCAGCGCCCGCGATCTTGGAGCCATCGCCCAGAACCAGCGTGGTTTCGTTTAGCCCTTGCTCAATCAAATAATCCTCAAGTGCGGCTTGATCTTTCAGGTAAACCTCTGATTTACCACGCGAAACCTTATAAAGCGGCGGCTGGGCGATATAAAGATACCCGCCCTCGATCAGCTCCGGCATTTGCCGGAAGAAGAACGTCAGCAGCAGGGTGCGAATGTGCGCCCCGTCCACGTCCGCGTCTGTCATGATCACCACTTTGTGGTAGCGCAGCTTGCTAACATTAAACTCGTCGCGGCCAATGCCGGTGCCCAACGCCGTGATCAGCGTGCCAATTTCCTGTGAGCCGAGCATGCGGTCAAACCGCGCGCGCTCCACGTTCAAAATCTTACCCTTCAGCGGCAAAACTGCCTGATTATGCCGCGAGCGCCCCTGCTTGGCAGAGCCACCAGCCGAATCACCCTCCACGAGGAAAATTTCGGATTTGGTCGGGTCTTTCTCTTGGCAGTCCGCCAGCTTGCCGGGCAGGTTGGAAATATCCATCGCCGACTTGCGCCGCGTTAGCTCGCGGGCTTTGCGGGCTGCATCCCGCGCCTGCGCGGCTTCCACAATTTTTCCAACAATAATTCGCGCCTGCTTCGGATTTTCCTCAAACCACTCACCCAGCTTTTCGTTCATCAGGCTCTCGACCGCAGGCCGCACTTCTGAGCTGACAAGCTTATCCTTGGTTTGCGACGAGAATTTCGGGTCCGGCACTTTCACAGAAAGCACCGCCGTTAGCCCCTCGCGGGCGTCGTCGCCGGTAAAGGTAATTTTTTCCTTCTTGGCAATGCCTGAGGAGGCGGCGTAAGCGTTGATCGTCCGCGTTAGTGCGCCCCGAAAGCCCGCCAAATGCGCCCCGCCATCGCGCTGCGGAATGTTGTTGGTAAAGGGCAGCACATTTTCGTGGTAGCTATCGTTCCACCACATCGCCACTTCCACCACTATATCATTGCTTTCGCCAATAATATAAATCGGATCCTCAAAAGCTGGCGTTTTGGAGCGGTCAAGATAGCGCACAAATTCCTTTACGCCGCCCTCATAGAGCAATTCAACTTCCAGCGGCTCGGCGGGGCGTTCATCCCGTAAAGTAATGCGCACGCCAGAGTTCAAAAAAGCCAGTTCGCGCAAGCGGTGCTCCAAGGTCGAAAACTTGAACTCACGGTTGGAAAATGTGTCCAGCGAGGCCATAAACCGCACCTGCGTTCCGGTTTCCTCGGTATCGCCCACCTCCTCAAGGTGATTCACGGTGGCCCCATGCTCAAACCGCGCCGTATGCTCCTTGCCATCGCGCCATATGCGCAGATCAAGCCAATCCGAAAGCGCGTTCACCACCGAAACCCCAACCCCGTGCAAACCGCCCGACACCTTATAGGAATTGCTGTCAAACTTGCCACCCGCGTGCAGCTCGGTCATGATAACCTCGGCCGCCGAAACCCCCTCTTCCTCGTGAATGCCCACAGGGATGCCACGGCCATGATCCTTCACCGAAACGCTCTCATCCGCATGGATA
>JAJRRX010000416.1 GCA_024279075.1 Alphaproteobacteria bacterium
ATTGAGACCCTCGTCAACCTGCTCAAGGAAATCCGAAGTCAGCCAGGCGGGTTAAAAGAATACCTCGCCACTGAAATCTGACGGAATCACCCACTCAAAACGGCGAATCTGGCGTCAAGGCGGTCTTTAACGGCTGGTTACGCACCAACAGCGGGAAGCTCGGGTAAAGCCGCATGGTTTCTTTGATGATCTGCATCGAAAGCGGCAGGTGCTCAAGGTCCTCTACCCCCGCCGCGCGCCCCTTGAGCACCTCGCGGGCCTCAAGGCTGGCGGCCTCCTGAACCTCGGGGGCAAAAGCGCTGAGGTAAAACGACCACGAAAGCGTGCGCGCCGTGGTATCATGGCCCGCGATCAACATAACGTTGAGGTTATCGCGGATATGATCGTCCGTGATGTAGGGGTCCGCGCGCTGGGCTTCTAACAGCTTATCCAGAATATCCGGCGGGCTTTTCGGGCCGCTGGCTTTGCGGGCAGAAATCACGCTATCCACCAGTTTTTGGCCAAAAGCAATGGTGGGGGAAAGCCCCGTGCGCCCCGGGCGGGGCAGCCATGCGGGGGCGTTCAGGAAATCCAGCGGCGAAAAGCGTGCGATTTCGGAGGTGAAGCACGTTAGCGCCCGCTGCACCGTTTGCATAAAGCGTGGATTGGCCTCTGAAAGCGCCAGTGTCGAGATCACCTCAAAGGTGCTTTGGGTCATCTGGGATTCGATATCCACGGGGCCGCTGGCGCGCTCAATCCGCTCTACTGTCGCCTCGGCCGCTGCTGAAAACACCGTTGAAAACTCTTTAAGTGCCGAGACATGGATCGCCTTTGCCATCGGTGGCCGCAGCTTTTCCCACGTTGCGCCATGTGCCGAAACGATGTTTTTCAGCGCCACAGAGCGAAACAGATCGACGATCATATCACCTTTGGGGAAGTCCTCGACCCGCGCGTTGAGCATATCGCGGATCAGCGGCGGATCCATGATCATGTGAAAGCGCGCACCGGCTTGGCCAGAGACCACGGGCTTGCTTAGGCAGTCTTTTGGCAGCAGTTCCAGAAAGTTCCACTGCGCCATGCGCAGGGCCTGCATGGGCGAGGGGACGGTCTCCGACAGCTCTATTTTGGCCGGATGTTTGGCGATACAATCGAGCACGATAGGCTCCAACTTGTTAAGACCCCCTTATGCTAACAGATTATCAACGCGCCGCAAGGTTCACATTATCCCGAGGCTGCGCCCATAGTCGACATAGCAGGTTTTGCTTTTGAAGCGCTCGCGCCGCTCTGGGTCAATTTCGGCGGGGTCCACGGGGTAGCTACTTATCCCCGCGCCCTCCACAATCCGGTTCATCAGGTTAAACAGGCCACACACCTGCACCGCATCAAACAGCGCGGCCTCGGACCAGCCAGCGTCATAAACCGCCTCTGCATCCGCCTCGATCATGCGGGCGGGCGTAAGCGTGAGCTTGCCCGCATAGGCCAGCACGGGCTTGAGCTTTTCGTCCACAGGGGAGGTGGCGAGATCAGCCACCATCGCCTTGATCGTGTCTTGGCTGATGCCGTAAGCCATTGAAATGGCAGTGTGCGCCCCTGTGCAAAAGGCGCAGGCATTCAGGCCGGAAACATAAGCCGCGATCAGCTCCCGCTCTCCCACGCTCAGGTCACTCGGGCCACGCAGCAGGGTGTCATGGTATGCCAGCAGCGGGGCGATATGGGCGGGGAAGGCTTGGAAGACATCGCCGAGAACGGGGGATTCGGGGAGGGAGGGGAATAGGCGTTTCATGAGGGATCCTTAGGGTTTTGGGGAGCTTAGCGCTTTTAACTGTAGCGATCCAGTTTTGCGTCCTATCGATATTTCTATTCACATTCCAAGCTTCTTCTGCATTATGTGCGCATGGCAAATTACCGGGAAATGATTGCAAGATGCGCAGATGAGCTGAATAAGCTTCATCAAAAGGTGCGGGAAACCGCAGAGCATAGGGGCAAATCATCCCACCAACTTGAACAATGGGAGCGAGCGGCAAAGGCATTCCATGAATACTATTCGCCAGTAGATGATATCATAGAGCACTGCTTGAATTCTGGGTTATTAAATGATCCGAAACTAAGAGAATTTGTGTTCGATTATATAAATATAGATCCATATTTCTTTCGCTCTGGCTACATTATGGAGAGCTTATTGCAGCGCGTGAAAAAACTCACTCTTACGAATTTAGAAAAAACATCAATTCAGAATTTGGTGCTGAAACGAATAGAAACGCGCGCTCTGCGGAATTTCCGACATATTTGCCGCCTCATACGTTTGGTCGATGATAGTAGCTTTCATTCCGAGGTTAGCAGCCGTGCGAAACCTAATGATGCTCAAGTCAAACGGCGAGCTGAATTTGCGTTGGCCTATTTCCCGATTGATGGCCGCCTTAGGGGGGACGGGTTCATCATTAAATAGGCATGATGCGAACGGTAGCTGTGTTCGCGAAGAAACGCCTAAAAAAAGGCCGCCCGAAGGCGACCCCAATATTTAGCTAAGCACTGTCAAAATCCTAAAGGATTTGTGACCTTACATCATGCCGCCCATGCCACCCATGCCGCCCATGTCTGGCATGCCGCCAGCAGCAGCGCCGGCTTTTTCTGGTTTATCAGCAACCATAGCCTCGGTGGTGATCAGCAGGCCAGCGATAGAGCCAGCGTCTTGCAGCGCGGTGCGCACTACTTTAGCCGGGTCAATCACGCCGAAGTCAAACATGTTGCCATATTCTTCTGTCTGCGCGTTAAAGCCGAAGTTAGCGTCGTCGCTTTCGCGAATTTTGCCAGCAACCACAGCACCGTCAACACCGGCATTATCGGCGATTTGGCGCAGAGGCGCTTCCAAAGCATGGCGCACGATGGCGATGCCTGCGTCTTGGTCAGGGTTTTCGCCCTTCAGGTCGTTCAGGCCTTTGGCACCTTGCATAAGCGCAACGCCACCGCCAACAACAACACCTTCTTGCACGGCCGCACGGGTCGCGTTCAGGGCATCGTCTACGCGGTCTTTGCGCTCTTTCACTTCGATCTCGGTAGAGCCACCAACGCGGATAACAGCCACACCGCCAGCCAATTTGGCCAGACGCTCTTGCAGTTTCTCACGGTCATAATCGGAAGTCGTCTCTTCGATCTGCTGCTTGATCTGGGCAACGCGCGCTTCGATCTCGGCTTTTTCGCCTTGGCCATCAATGATAGTGGTTTCATCTTTGGTGATGGTAATTTTCTTGGCCGTGCCGAGCATCTCAATGCCAACATTTTCAAGCTTCATGCCAAGATCTTCAGAGATCACCTGACCACCTGTCAGCACAGCAATGTCTTGCAACATGGCTTTACGACGGTCGCCAAAACCAGGAGCCTTAACAGCTGCGATTTTCAAACCGCCACGCAGTTTGTTCACAACCAATGTCGCCAGCGCTTCGCCGTCGATATCTTCAGCGATGATCAAAAGTGGCTTGCCAGACTGGATAACTGCCTCAAGCAGCGGCACCATGGGCTGAAGGGAAGAAAGCTTTTTCTCGTGCAGCAGCACAAGGCAGTCTTCCATGTCAGCGATCATTTTGTCAGGGTTAGTTACGAAATATGGGGAAAGGTAGCCGCGGTCAAACTGCATGCCTTCAACAACTTCGGTCTCTGTTTCGAGGCCTTTGTTTTCCTCAACGGTGATAACACCTTCATTGCCAACACGCTGCATGGCGTCAGCAATTTGCTGGCCAATAGCGGATTCGCCGTTGGCTGAAATGGTGCCAACCTGCGCGACTTCGTCGCTGTCTTTAACTTCACGAGCGGAATCTTGAATGCTTTCAACAACATTGGCAACCGCAAGGTCGATGCCACGCTTAAGGTCCATCGGGTTCATGCCAGCGGCTACGCGCTTCATACCTTCGCGCACCAGCGCTTGGGCCAAAACGGTGGCAGTGGTTGTGCCGTCGCCAGCGGTGTCATTGGTGCGGGAAGCGACTTCCTTAACCATCTGCGCGCCCATGTTCTCGAACTTGTTTTCAAGCTCGATCTCTTTGGCAACGGTCACGCCGTCTTTGGTGATGCGCGGCGCGCCGAATGATTTATCAATCACCACGTTACGGCCTTTAGGGCCGAGGGTTACTTTTACAGCATTGGCGAGAATGTCTACGCCGGCCAGCATTTGATTGCGGGCGTCTGTGCCGAATTTTACGTC
>JAJRRX010000417.1 GCA_024279075.1 Alphaproteobacteria bacterium
CCCAGAAAGCGGCGGAGCTGCTCGGCGCGGCCAACGGTGAGCCAGATTTTAATGAGCGTAATACCGTCATTCACCAGCATTTCCTCAAACTTCGGCACTTGCCGGAAAAACCGCTCGCGTTGGTCGTCGGAGCACCAGCCAAACACCTTTTCGACCACGGCGCGGTTATACCATGAGCGGTCAAAAAACACGATCTCGCCTGCTGCGGGCAGGTGTTGGATGTAGCGCTGAAAATACCATTGCGAGGCTTCGGTATCCGAGGGTTTCGACAAAGCCACCACCCGCGCGCCGCGTGGGTTCAGGTTTTCCCGCAGCCGCTTTATGGTGCCGCCCTTGCCCGCGGCATCGCGGCCCTCAAACACCACAGCAATGCGCTTGCCGGTCTCCTTGGCCCAGGCTTGCAGCTTTACCAGCTCGATTTGCAGCGCGTCATGCTCCACAAGGTAGTCCTTGTTTTTCATCACGCGTGGGTAGGGGTAGCTCGGGTTGAGCACGTCCTTTTTTCCGCCATTCACGATTTGGGCCCGCACCTCTTTGGGGGCATCCTGTTCAAAATACTGGCTTATTGCGCCATCAAAAGGTTTTTTCATTTGGGCTGCTCCTGCCAATGGCTGCCAATAACTGTTTGATGTGGAGCTTATGCGTGCTCACCGAATTTACGATGTGATGATCGCTGTAATTCGGGCAAAACGCATCTTTCACCTCACCTGTTTCTTTATTAACGATAGCGTCATTAATGTCAAAATAGGCGATACCGGCTTTTGCTGCGGCATCGGCCAAAATATCATTGAACATGTTATTAATAATAAGCCGAACATCATAGCTCGGGTAAACCTCGCGCAGTTTGGCTCTTAACCTCGCCATTTCAGCCGGTGCTCTGCCCTTTTCGAATAGTATCCGGGTTGTGTAATGCAAAGCATGTGGCTGCTTCCTGAGAACCGTTTGGTTAATACCTTTAATGATAGGATTGAGATCACCCTTCAAATCATTGATATTACGTATGTATAATTCAATTATTTCTCGGAATAAATTTTCTGGCTCGATCATTTCGTCTTTCACGACCCAACGGTAATAGAGGCCGAGTTCCACATCGACTTGCCCCAAGGCAAATAAAACATGCTGACAATTATTTTGGTGTTCTTCAATCATCTTGCGCACGTGTGTGTTCACATTCAGTGCGCTTCTGGAGCGCCCAAACCCTGTTACGGTAGCCGCGTGGATAGCCTCGCCAAATACAGAAATATCTTGGCCCGAAATTTTTGCGGTATTCCCTTGCTTAAAAAAGCTTTCGGCATGGGAATCACCTACCACTAAAACGCCTCTTTCCTTCACTTGGAGTCGCCCTCCAAGATTTTCTCGATGTCGATATTGGTGGTTTGGTAAATTTCATTAATCCAGTTGCCATAAAGCAGGTGAGCATGGGAGCGCCAGCGGTTTTCCGGCGGCTGCTTCGGGTCGTCCTGCGGGAAGTAATCTCGCGGCGGGTCGATCTGTTCGCCCTTGTGGATGTCGCGCCAATATTCTTGGGCCAGCGTATCGCTGTCATATTCCAGATGGTTGAAGATATAGAGCGCGCGGTGGGTTTTGTCCTCAATCAAGCAGGGGCCGACCTCATCCGAGTGCATCAGGATATCGAGGCCTTCGGGCAGATCCTCTGCGCGCACCTCTGTCCAGCGGCTTACAGGCACCGTAAAATCATCCGAAAAGCCGCGCAGGTAATGCGAGGCGGGGGCAAGGTTGCGGTGGCGGTAGCAGCCGAAATGCTTGGCGGACAGGATGTGCTTTGGCACGCCGGAATGGTGATAGATCAGCGCCATGCCGCCCCAACACACGCCGAAGGTGGACAGCACGTTGGTTTGCGTCCAGTCCATCACCTCGGTCAACTCGTCCCAATAGGTGACCTCCTCAAAGGGCATATGCTCTATGGGCGCGCCGGTGATGATCAGCCCGTCAAACTTGCGGTGCTTCACGTCTTGGAACGACTGGTAGAAGCTTTCCATATGCTCGGCGGACACGTTTTTGGAGGCGTGCTCGGTCATGCGAATGAGCGTTAGCTCTATCTGGATAGGGCTGGCCCCGATCAGGCGGGCAAACTGGGTTTCCGTTTGCTCCTTTTTGGGCATCAGGTTGAGCAGGCCAATTTGCAGAGGGCGGACCTCTTGCCGGTTGGCGGTGGCCTCGTCCATCACGTTTACACCCTCGGTTTTGAGGATGTCATAGGCGGGCAGGGTGGCGGGGATACGGATGGGCATGTGTTAATTCCGGTCTAGGGCTTGGCCGATAAGCGCGTTGAAATCCTGCGGGTCGCGGATGGTGCGGACCTCGTCTGCGGCCACAGTCACACCCCAGTTTTGGGCGATGGCTTGGTAGCGCGGCAGGCGGCTGGCCAGCAGCTCGCCGTAGCCCCAGCGGATGAAGTTATCAGGGTCCACTTTGGCGGGGGCAACATTGCGCAGGCGCAGATATTCGGCCCATTTTTCCAGCAAGAAATCCTCGCGGTAATACATTGGTTTGGGCGCGGCATCAAAGCGGGCCTTTAGCTCTTCGGTGTGGTCAGGGCTGCCCTCTATCCACACGGGAAGCGCGGCGTTGCTGAGGGCTTGCAGCACGGGGTCGCTTGGGTCAGTGCCGTCTACCACCTCGCAAATGGAGCCGCTGGTGTCGCAGATAAAATGCTCGTAGCCGTAGATGTCGAGCGCCTTATGGGCAAAGAGCGCGGTGTCCTGTACGGCGGCTTGCTCGGCTAGGCGGTGCTCGCGCTGGCGGGCAAGGTAGGTGTCAAACGGGATGCCGCCTTGGGCCGCGTCGCCGGGCTTGCCAAGATAGGTGGAGAGCGGCGCGAGGTTTTCAAAGGTGATATTGGAGGCGATGAAGATCGAGTCACTGCGCAGCAACTCGCGCAGAAACGGCACCTTCATGGCTTCGCGCTTGAAGTTATCCACGATGTGTTCGCCCATATAGCGGGTGCCAATGCGGTAATCGACGGAGTAGTGAAACCACTCACCGCCCTTTTGCAGCATCTCCGAGAGGTAGGTTTTGCCAAGGCCGGACATGCCAATGAGCGCCACGCGCTTGTGCGGGGCCTCGTGCCACTGTTGTGAAGAATTATAAATCATACGCTTGCTCTCGTTTACGTTCCCCTAGGCATAAACGAGCGGCGCAGGGTTGAAAAGGCCCGACCGTCAATCACCACCAAGCCTACGGCTATGAGGCTGAAGCCGATATAGGAGCGGGCGGGCAGGGCCTCGGAAAGGACCAGCGCGCCGAGCAGGATGGCGATGGGGGAAACCAGCAGGGTTACAAGGAGGACATTGGCCGAACCCGCCATTTCCAGAATGCGGAAATAAAGCAGGTAGGCAAAGGCGGTGGCAATGGGGATGTAGTAAAGCAGCGCGCCGAGGGTGCGGGTGGAATAGTCAAAGCTTGGCAGGCCCTCGGCGTATAGCGCGATGGGGATGGTCATGAGGCTGGCGCCGGTGAGCATGCCAGCCGTGGCGGCGTCTGGGCTGAGGCCGGAAAGGTTTTTGCGCGCCCAGACACCGGCGAAGGCATAGGAGATGGTGGCCCCGATACAGGCGATTTGGCCGAGCGAGCGCAGATCAAGGCTGCGAAGACTTTCAAAGCCAGCGGTATAGATGATGCCGGAAAGGCCAAGTAGCACGCCAAAAGCTTTTCGGCTGGTGAGGCGCTCGTCTTTTAGGAACATTGCCGCGATGAGGATGCCAAAAACGGCGGTGCCTGCATTGAAAATTGAGGTAAGGCCAGATTCGATTTGGGTTTGGCCGAGGGTAAGGAGGGTGAAGGGAATGGCGTTGTTGAGAATGCCCATAACAAATAACGCTGCCCAAACCCGCCTACCGCGCGGAATGCGGCTTCCGCGCAGTAAAGACACTGCCCAGAGCACTATCGCCGCAAGGCTGGTGCGGATAGCCACAAGCGTAAAGGGTGGTATTTCCTCTAACGCGATCGCAGCAGCAAGAAAAACCCCGCCCCAAACAGAGCCTAGGAGCAGTAGCTCAAACCACGCGCGGGTGCTAATGTGTTTTTGAATAACCATAGCTGGACCTTAGAGGACGGCGCGGTGGATGCCACCCGAAACTTGCTTATGTGGTTTATCAGGTTTGTTGATAGGAGCGTTGCTGCGGCCCTGCAAAGGCGAAACCGAGGCCGGGTGCGGTGTGAAGCACCGAAAGCTAGGTGGCGTAATGCTGGCCTAACCGTTTGATGGCAGCTTCGATATCGCCCAGAAGCTCTAACCGTTCTTCTGGGCTTAAAAAGGCGCCGAGTTCGATTTCTCGATCCGAGCCAATCAGTGTCAGGTAGTTGTCCACAGGCCCACCTTCTTTCACCAGTTTACTGCGCATCCAGTAGGGATTGCAGCTCCAGCGTTTCACATCTCCGTTGACCTCATGGCGTTCTACCGCGATCAGGTCTTTCCAAAGGCTTATGTGCTCTCGCATTTGGCCGTGGTGATTGTTGGCTTTGAAGGCCAGCCCGAGCGCCGCAAAAGCGACTCCTGCAAAGGGGAGGAGGACCCAAAACCCGCCGGCCCAGACAAAGGGCAAAACCGGAATGGCAAAGCCAAAAGCGGTTATGGCCATAGTGACCCGAAACCCCGTGCGGCCGAGCGACCGGTTGGGCCAGAGGGTGATTTCCCACAGGGGGGGATCATCGCGCTCTACGGGGGCGGAACTAGAAAGGGCCGCATTATATGCGGCCCTTTTAAATTTTGGTGAACGCCGCAGCATTAGTGCCCGCTTTTGTCCCAATCGGACTGCTTTGGCAGTGTCTCGAATGTGTGCTCGGGAGGGGGGTTTGGCAGGGTCCACTCTAAGGTCTCTGCGTGCTCGCCCCAATATGCTGGCTCGGTCACTTTCTTGCCCCAGCGCAGCGTGTAAAACACAATGCCGATGAAGAAGATGAACGAAGCGAAGGAGATAAACGCGCCGATTGACGAGATATAGTTCCATGTCGCAAATTGCTCTGGGTAATCCAGATAGCGGCGCGGCATGCCGTTGCGGCCCAAGAAATGCTGTGGGAAGAACGTGAGGTTGGCACCAATGAACATCATGTAGAAATGCACTTGGCCCGCCCATTCCGGGTATTGGCGACCAGACATTTTGCCAAACCAATAGTAAATGCCTGCAAAAATACAGAACACAGCACCGAGGGACATCACGTAGTGGAAGTGAGCCACAACATAATATGTATCGTGGTAGGCACGGTCCAGAGCCGCTTGTGAGAGCACCACGCCGGTTACACCACCAACGGTGAACAGGAACAAAAAGCCCATAGCCCAAAGCATCGGGGTTTTGAAGCTAATCGAGCCGCCCCACATGGTGGCGATCCAAGAGAACACCTTAACACCCGTTGGCACCGCGATCACCATCGTGGCCAGCATGAAGTAACTTTGCTGGGTGGTGGAAAGACCAACCGTATACATATGGTGCGCCCAAACCACAAAGCCGAGCACGCCGATGGCGATCATCGCATATACCATAGGCAGGTAGCCAAAGATCGGCTTTTTGGAGAAAGTCGCGATCACGTGCGAGATAATGCCAAAGCCCGGCACAATGATCATGTAAACCTCCGGGTGGCCAAAGAACCAGAGCAAGTGCTGATAAAGCACAGGGTCGCCGCCGCCTGAGGGGTCAAAAAAGGTGGTGCCAAAGTTCCGGTCTGTTAGCAGCATGGTGATGGCACCAGCCAGCACAGGCAAGCTGAGCAGAATAAGGAAGGCGGTTACGAAGATCGACCAAGCAAACAATGGTGTTTTGTGCAGGGTCATGCCCGGGGCGCGCATGTTTAGGAAGGTGGTGATCATGTTGATCGCCCCCAAAATCGACGAGGCACCCGAAACGTGAACCGCAAAAATCGCGAGGTCCATCGAATAGCCGCCCTCAGTTGTGGAAAGCGGTGGCACGAGGATCCAACCAACGCCAGAGCCTGCTTGGCCATTGCCACCAGGAGCAAATAGCGAAGCCACACCAAGCGAGGTGCCACAAACATAGAGCCAGAAGGAAAGGTTGTTAAGCCGTGGGAAGGCCATATCAGGTGCGCCGATCATCAGCGGCATGAAGTAGTTACCAAAGCCGCCAAACAGCGCCGGAATAACCACGAAGAACATCATCAGCACCCCGTGATAGGTGATCATCACATTCCAGAGGTGGCCGTTGGGGGTACATTCGCCAACTTCGGCTTGGCTAAAGAAGCGCGCGCCTTCTTCGCACATGTATTGAACCCCGGGGTTCATCAGC
>JAJRRX010000021.1 GCA_024279075.1 Alphaproteobacteria bacterium
CTTAAATGCCAAAGCACCAGCCCCGCATGGGATGCAACCCTCTCCACACGCGACGGGTTCATCACCTATGAGCTTGACGGCAGCCCTTGGTATGAAGGGGCAGAAGGCACAGCGCGCACCATCGCCCCCGTCACCCATCTTACCTCGGCGCAGGGCCGCAGCTATGATAAATTCCTGTTTGCGGCTGGCCAATACACAGGCATCTTAACCCGCGCCCGATGCGAGGATGAAGAAACCGCAAGCCACTATGCGTGGGGGCTAGACTTGATCCTCAATCAGGCAGAGGGCGACAGCATGCTCTCAGGCTGTTGCCGTGCCGCCCAGCCCTAACAACGCGGGCAAATCTGCCATATGCGTAAACCGCGTGGCCCCCTCAACATCACCACCCTCTGGCGCATAGCCAAAGCAGCGCATACCCGCCGCCGCCGCGCCCCTAATCCCGTTCAAACTATCCTCAATTACCACGCACTGCGAAGGGTCAACCCCTTGCGCCGCATGCCAAAAAAGCTCAGGCGCGGGCTTGGCCGTATCCAGCTCCTGCGCCGAATACACCCGCGCCCCAAACCGCTCCAATATCCCGTTTTGTCCCAGCGTTATCCCCATCTTCTCACGGCTGCCATTGCTGGCCACACAGTAAGGCACCCCCGCAGCGTCGAGCGCATCCAGCACCTCAACCACCCCCTCAATCAGCGGGCAATCCTCTCGCAACCGCGCATAAATATCCTCATAAATCCGCGCCACCCAGTCTTCCGGCAGCGTGGCCCCCAGCCCCTCAGCCTTCACCTTCACGCCCGCCATAGTGGCCCCGACAAATAGCTCCATACACTCCGCAAGCGAAACCACCAGCCCATGCGCGCTCAGGCTCTCGGCCATAATCGTATTGCCAATCACCTCGCTATCCACCAGCACCCCGTCACAATCAAAAATCACCAATTCCGGCTTTTGCATATTTTTCTCACCTTAACGCCCATTTTGCCTTACAATAAGGCAACGCAAAGAATTAACGAGGCCAAAATGAAAACTCTTTTTACAACCGCTGTGCTTTTATTTGCGGCCATATCAGCGTGGGCACAAATTCTCCCTGAGGTTTATACCGTTACGGGTGTTGCCACGAATGATACCTTGAATGTGCGCGCGCGGCCAAACAGCCGCAGTGCCGATATCGGAGATATTTACCCCAATGAGCAGGTCGAGGTTATCGCGCTGAGTGAAAACGGCACTTGGGGCAAAATTATTTCAGGCGAGGCCAATGGCTGGGTCGCTATGCGGTTTTTGCGCCTTAGCCCGCTGCCCACCATGCCCGATAGCGCCATGCCCTTACAGCTTGTTTGCACAGGTACCGAGCCTTTTTGGGCTGCCACGTTCTGGACCAACCGCAACCTTGAGTTCAAAGATTTTGCCACCGCCAGCGCCGCTCCCACCTTCCAGCGCATCGACCAATCGACCACCGCTGATGGCTTTGCCCCCGTCAGCTTTGCCTTCACCGCAGGGCGCTTTACCGGCACGCTTGACCGCGCGAAATGTTCTGATGGCATGAGTGATCGCGATTATGGCTGGCAGCTCCGGCTCATTGAGCACGCAAATGGCAGGCTTCAGCTCCGCAATGGCTGCTGCCAAGCCGCACTTAACTAAGCGCACTGGCCCAGCGGTAAACCAGCGCCTTTTCTTGCACCTTGGCAATACCGCGCCAGCGCCGCGCGCCTGCGGGGCGCTCGTCGCTCGGGGTTGCCGCCCGCCGAGCCGCCATATCCGCCGAGAATATCGCAAAGGCATAGCGCTGCTGGCCATTTTTCTCAATATACCCCGCCAATCCACGGGTAAAATTCAAGGTGCCAGATTTAGCAAACACCCGCACAGAGGGGATTTCCACCCCGTCCCCGCGCCCATTTTCCAAGTTAATCTCTTTCAAAATGCCCGCCAGCCCGTTACGGCTACGCGGTTTGGCTAAAAACAGCGCCATTTCCTTGGCGGTTATCCGAGAGCGTTCCGTCAGCCCTGAATGGTTAAACAGGTTCGGCTGGCTTTGCCGCGATCGCTGCGCCACCCAGCGCCCCATCGCCTGCGCCGAGGCCCGCAAGCTGCCCGCACGCCCGCCCCCCGCAAGGGTCGCGCTCAACCCTAAAATTTCAGCGGTAACATTGGTGGAATACCGCAACATGCTACGCTGAATGCTACGTAAATCTGCGCTTTGCAGCTGCGCGATCACCGTGCCACTGGCCGCACGCTCCCGCTTCATCGCGCGCGGCAAAGTAATCCCCTGCGCCCCCGCCAACACCTGAAAAACCTCGGCGCCGTATGTGGCAGGGTCCCGCACCGGCAGCCAGCGCCCGCCGCCATTGCCAAGCGCGCCCTGCGCCACGCTCCAGTGCTCCACCCCGCCCCTGTGCTCATAGCCATAGGTCGGCGCGCCCCGCCGCGAAATGCTCATGGTGGCACTCACCACCCGAGGCCGCACCCGCTCCGAGCGCGCATCCATCGTTACGTGGTATTGCCCGCTTTGACGCTTCCACTCAAAATAAACACGGTTATAATTCAGGTTCAGCCCTGAAAGGCCGGGGTTATAGCCGACCTGAATAGGCTGGCTCGGGTCTATGGCCTCAATCAACGGCAAGGCCGAGCTGACCACATAAAACCGACCGGTTATCCGCCGCAGCCCTGCTGCTTTGATCTGCGCTGCCAGTGTGTTTAAGCCGTCCGTATCCAGCGTTGGGTCTCCCCCGCCCACGAGGTAAAGGTCCCCCTCCAGCGTGCCGCCATTGATCGGCCCCGTGGCCACAAGCGAGGTGGTAAAGCGGTGGTCATTCCCCAGCTTGGCCTGCGCATAAAGCGCCGTCATCGCTTTGGTGACAGAGGCCGGTGGCCGCGCCAGATCAGGGTTATGCCCCTCCAAAACCCGCCCGTTTTGCAAATCAACCAACACACAGCCGCTATTGCTTGCCAGCCCGCTGGCCTGAAATATCGCCTCAAAGGATGACGGCGGCGTAACCCTTCCGGCCCGCGCCGGTGGCCGCTCGACAACCTCGCCGTAAGCCAGCGTGGGCACACATGCCACCGCCCCCGCCAATAACGCTCGTCTGGTTAATCGCAAACTCTTTATCCCTTTTCGCGCTTTTGGCGAATGATTTTGGCAATGGTATCGCGCACTTAACAAGGGATCAATAGCACACATAAAAAAAGCCCCCGAAGGCTTCGGCCTTCTTGTTGGAAGCGCTACTTCAGGGCTTCACCGCCACTCGCGATCACGGACCCAAGGTCCAGATCATCCGGAAGGTCGCCTTTGTGGTGGGTGTTGGTCATGGAATGCCTGCTTTGAAATGGGTTTGGGCGAGGTAGCTTATTGGGGGTTAACACAAAACTATGAATTCTGGTTTGCGCGGAGAATGGCTGACTTTTGAAAGTGTTGACACTATATCTACAATCGCTTTAGCTTGCTTAGAAGCCAGTCACTTTTGGGAATGCAGCTATCATCTATACCATTGGGATCATTCTTGCGGTCAATGCCACTACCGCCTTCTTTACAGCTTTCTTTTTTCAGGCAGTTGTCATTTTGAAGCTGTTTCGAGTATCGAGCCCTGGGCTTGGCATTGGCAACCCGAATAGTATGGCAGCAAACTTTATGAAGTTCCTTTCTGGAGACCTGCTCCCAGAATTGAAGCCCAAATGGTCAAAAGCCATCTTATGGGTGGTCATTAGTTACCTTGCAGTGTTTATATTTGCAGGGGTTGCAGGGCTATTTACACCGAAAAGTTAAGGTAATCCCCCCATTTTTCGTGGGGTCCGCTCGTAGAATTACGCGGCTAGTTTCAGCTTCATAGCGGGAGTGATCCCGCCGATGGCCATGTTGGGCCGGTCATTGTTATATGTCCAGAGCCATTTCGTGGCCTGTTCCTGTGCCTCCCGCTGACCGGCAGGTGAATGCCTTCATTCACCGAGAGGGACTATGGTTTCAAAAATGTTTTGATCCAGCCACTCGTGCCGGACCGTGCGATTGTAGCGCTCGATGTAGGCGTTCTGCTGGGGCTTCCCCGGTTGGATATATTGGATGTGAACACCCATTTTCTCTGCCCATGCCTGAAGTTTTCCACTGACGTATTCTGGGCCATTATCGACCCTGATAATCAGCGGTTTCCCGCGCCATTCAATGATCCGGTTCAGGCTGCGCACCACCCGCTCGGCGGGCAGTGAAAAGTCCACTTCTATGCCCAAACCCTCGCGGTTGAAGTCGTCCAGCACGTTCAGGGTGCGGATCGAACGCCCATCCGCAAGCTGGTCCGCCATAAAATCCATAGACCAAGTATGGTTGGCCGCATCCGGCACTGCCAGCGCGTCCGGCCTGTCCCGCTTCAAGCGCTTTTTTGGCCTGATCCGCAGGTTCAGCTCCAGTTCACAATAGATGCGATACACACGCTTATGCCCTCTCGGTGATGCTTCGCATACACCTGCCGGGTAATATTCCAACCAAAGCCCTTCACGTTGCGCAGATACAAAAAGCACAGGCCAAAACCCCACGTCCGGCGGTTGCTGGTCAGCTTCAAACGTTGACCGGCAGGGCATGCTTGCATGCCCGAGAGGGGGCCATTCCTCGATCTCGGCATTCTCGTCGCTCAACTGACGCTCATATCGGTAGCAGCTCTCGCTGATGTTGAACGTCCGGCACGCCAACGCAACGCTGATGCCACGGCTGGCGACCGCCTCAACGGCCATCCACTGACCGGCAGGTGATTGGAACAATCGCCGAGAGGTTCTTTGCGCAGAGACGGCCTTACGGCTTTTTTCCGAGCACTTCCTTCAACAAATCATTTTGCATGCTCATCTCGGCGTACATCCGCTTCAGGCGGCGGTTTTCTTCAGCCAACGCCTTCATCTCCGAGATCATTGATGCGTCCATCCCGCCAAACTTTGCCCGCCATTTGTAAAAGCTGGCATTACTCATTCCATGTTCGCGACACAGTTCAGAAACCGGCACACCGCTCTCGGCCTGCCTCAAAATACCCCCTCTCGTCGATTGTTCCAATCGCCTGCCGGGCAGCGCATGATCTGCGCATCGCTATATTTCTTCTTTTTCATTCAAAATCTCCTCAGATTATTATGCCAAGAAAATTCTACTTATGAACACCACTTTTTTTCGGGGGGATTACCTTAAACCTAGATTATGGCTTAATTGGCCATGAGTTTTTGAGACGTTAAATAAAATAAGCCCCCGCCTTCCGGCAGGGGCTTCTAAACTTCAGCAATACAGGCCTTAGCCCTCTTGCTTGATCTCTTCGCCGGTTTCCTGATCAACCACTTTCATGCTCAAGCGCACTTTGCCGCGGTCATCAAAGCCCATGAGCTTGACCTTAACCTCTTGGCCCTCGGTCAGCACGTCTTTCGGATGGTTCACCCGCTCGTTGGCCAGTTGGCTCACGTGCACAAGGCCGTCACGCTTGCCAAAGAAGTTCACAAATGCACCGAAGTCCATCAGTTTCACAACTTTGCCGGTGTAGATCTTGCCAGCCTCAGGCACGGCCACAATCTCGTTGATCATCGCCATGGCTTTGGTGATGCTCTCGCCGTTTGGCGACGCGATCTTGATGATGCCATCGTCGTTGATATCAACCTTGGCACCCGAAACCTCAACGATTTCGCGGATAACCTTGCCGCCCGAGCCGATAACCTCGCGGATTTTATCCGCTGGCACCTGCATGGTTTCAATGC
>JAJRRX010000418.1 GCA_024279075.1 Alphaproteobacteria bacterium
ACGCCCGCATTCAGCACTCGGAAACCTCACACCCATGGAATTTGCAGAGAAGAAAACAATGGACAAACTGGCCGCATAACGCCATCAATTTAACCCCAAGGACTCTACATCAGGCTGGAGGATACTTGGGGCGCAGGTCACTCCGAAAAAGAAATGCGGCGCAGGGTCAAAAATCCGGACAGGAAAGAGCGCCGGAAAATCTCGACAGAAGCTGACCTTGAACACTTTATCTGCGACACGATCTGCACGCCGATACCACGGGAGAACTGTTTCAAAATCAGCACCGAAAACACTTCGCCGCGTGATACCGCTGAGAGAATTATCGAGCACTTCAATCTTCAGGCAAAGTGAGGTCTAAGCCCGAGGCGAACCAAAGCTTTGACCAGTTTCTCGAAAGCAGTCATTCGAGAAGGTGCCGCGAACGGTAGGAAAACCCGCATTGCATGCCTAGGCACGCTCCGCGACAACGCACAGCCAGCCTACGTTCTCCCAAACAGCCGCTCGATGTCGCTCAGTTTCAGCTCCACATAAGTCGGCCGCCCGTGGTTGCATTGCCCCGAATGCGGCGTGGCCTCCATCTCGCGCAGCAGTGCGTTCATTTCGTCGGCTGTCATCCGGCGACCTGAGCGGATAGACCCGTGGCAAGACATCCGGCTCAGCACTGCCTCGATCCGATCCTTCACCGTCTGACTTTGGCCGAGGTCCGCAAGTTCATCCGCCACATCGCCCAGCAATTTTTCCGCGTTGATCTGGCCCAAAATCGCCGGTGTTTCCCGCACGCAAATGGTGCCTTCGCCGAACGCCTCGTAAACCAACCCCAGCCCGAACATCGCCTCCGCCGCCTCCAGCAGCCGTGCGCAATCGGCGGCGGGTAGCTCCACAATTTCGGGGATCAAAAGAGCCTGCGAAGGCACCCCGTTGGCCCCCGATTGTCGCTTCAAGCGCTCATACACCAGCCGCTCATGTGCCGCATGTTGATCCACAATCACCATGCCGCTGGCCGTCTGCGCGACAATATAATTCTCGTGCAACTGCGCCCTTGCGACCCCCAATGGCAGGTCGTCCGGAACCTCCGCTTGCGGCGGGGCCTCCACCCGGCCTGCCTGCCACCCGCCGCTCTCGGCAAAGCCCATAACCGGCGCGTAAGTACGCTCCCGATTAAGCGGCATTTGGTAGCTCACCTCAGGCCGCCCTTCCGGCTGCATCGCGCCCAAAGTCGCTGTGCCCACGGTCGTTGAAGCCCGATGCCCCGCCTCCGCCAACGCGTGCTTCAAGGCGCTCACAATCAGCCCTCGCGCCACGCCAGGCTCGCGAAAGCGAACCTCCGCTTTGGCGGGATGCACGTTCACATCCACCAGCTCGGGGTGGCAATCTAGAAACAGCACAGCGGCGGGGTGGCGGTCGCGGCTCAGGAAATCCGAATACGCCCCCCGCAGCGCCCCGTGCAGCTGCTTATCGCGCACAGGGCGACCATTGACAAAGAAGAACTGCGCCACCGCTGCCCCTCGTGAATAGGTCGGCAAGGCCGCATAGCCGCTTAGCCGAATGCCTTCGCGCTCGGCATCTATCTCTAGCGCGTTTTCAATGAAATCCCGCCCCATGATCTTACGTAGCCGCGCCTGTAGGCTACCATCCTCAATGTCGGCCCGAAAGGTGATCCGCTCTTTACCGTTCGAAATATCCCGCAGCACAAAAGCCACATCCGGCGCCGCCATGGCCAGCCGCTTGACCACATCGCCTATTGCCCGCGCCTCCGCCACCGCCGAGCGCAGGAATTTCAGCCGCGCGGGGGTGGCATGAAACAGGTCCCGCAGTTCCACCGTGGTGCCTTGCGGCCCCGCGGCTGGCTCCACAGCACTGAGCTCGCCCCCATCCACAATCAGTCGAAAGGCACCCGAAGCCCCCGCAAACCGCGAGGTAATGCTCAACCGCCCCACAGCTCCGAGCGAAGGCAAAGCCTCGCCGCGAAAACCGAAAGAGTGGATGTTGAGCAGGTCACTGCCATCAATTTTTGACGTGGCATGACGCGACAGGGCCAAAGGCAACTCCCCCTCAGGAATCCCTGTGCCGTCATCCACCACCCGCAGCAGGGTTTTGCCGCCGTCCGCATAAAAAACCTCCACCCGCCGCGCCTGGGCATCCAATGCATTCTCGACCAATTCCTTAATCGCCGAAGCGGGCCGCTCCACCACCTCCCCCGCCGCAATCCGGTTGGCGGCGGCATCATCCAGCTGCCGAATGGGCTGCCTGTCTTGCAGGATATGGCGGGGACGCGTGCTCATGCTACAAGGTGTAGCATGGCTTGCGTTGATTCTAAAAGCCGCAACAGGTTGCATAAAACAAGCCCAAAACCGGTTTATATAAAGCTTATGGCTGCGCCCTTGTGAACAATAATCATCAATCTAAACGCCGATAGTGCGCTAGACGACCGAGTGATTGACCGGAGTAATGAGCGGCTGTATTCTGCTTATCTCTGGTCGGTGGACAACAAGGACCTATGGGCCCTTACCCACCATGACGGCAATGACGACTGTGAGCTCGACGTGATATGGAGGCACTAAATTAGTGCTAGCAGTGTTGCTATGGTCATTTCCGATCCTACTTCTTCTTACTTCAATACTATTTGTCAAATATTCTGGATTGAGAGTTGGTGCGAACAACCAAGTGCTAAGTTGGGTAGAACCCAAATCTATGGATTCTTATCTTTGGCTAAAATCGCAGCACAAAATTTCGCTCTCTCTGAATGAAGCGGCAATCGAAATGAGGCGCAATTGGCTCGCTATAGCCGTTTGTTTCGCTACCTTTGCTGTCTACGGAATGATTAGATTATACACCGCGTAGAATTGGAGAGAGGTGGTCTCAGTCTTTTGGCTCAGGGAGGGCAAGCCCCCCCCCATTCGCCAAAACCGCAGTTTTTGTATGGCAAAAATCGGTGACCCTCACGGGCCATGGCCTCGCTGCGCTCGGCGGCGCTTGTGGTTAGTTTTGTGCCAACCCCTCCGGCTGCCCCACCACCACAAAACGCAGGTTTTCAGGCTGGTAAAGCCGCGCCGCCACGCGGTTGATCTCCTCGACCGTGACCGCATTCACAAGGTCATTTCGCTCAGCGATATAGCTTAGCGGTAGCTTAGCCACTTGCAGCCCTGCCAGTATGCCCGCGATCTCGGCATTGCCGTCAAACTTCAGCGCATAGGCCCCTGTGAGGTAGCGTTTGGCGGTTTCCAGCTCTTCCGCTGTTACGCCCGAAGCCGCCACTTTGGCCCACTCCGCTTGCACAATGCCCACGGCCTCGGCCACGGTATCATTGCCGCTATTGAAGTGGCCCATATAGAGCGCTGAATGTTGGTAGGGCAGCAGGTAGCTGGAAATTCCATAGGTCAGCCCGCGCTCTTCCCGCACCTCTACATTGAGCCGCGCGGTGGAGGAGCGCCCGCCGATAATGTGGTTCAGCACATAGGCGATCAGATAGTCGGGGTCATCCCGCTTCAAGCCCGGCTGGGCGAACGTGACCACTGACTGCGGGGTGTCAAAGTCAATCACGGTGACGCCGGACTCCAGCACGGGCTGCACATCCGGCACATTGTCCACAATGTCATCCGGCAGTTCACCGAGCAATTCGTCCAGGAGCAGGCCCAGCGCGTCAGGGGTAATATCTCCGACCACCCCAATCAGCACATTGTTGCGGCCCAGCGCTTTCCGGTGCGCCACCCGCATATCCCCTGGCGTTAGCGCCGCGAGTGTTTCCAAGGTGCCATCGGTTGGCCGCCCATAGGCGTGCTCGGGGAAGGTCATGGCCCGAAAGGCGGTGCCCGCTATCGCTTGCGGGTCGGTTTCATCCGAGCGCAGGCCAGAGTTCACCTGCCCACGCACCCGCTCAAAAGCCACGTCGCCAAAAGCAGGCTCGACCAACGCCAAGCGCAGCAAGGCCACGCTTTCGTCAAGATTACTGGTCAGCATAGAGGCCGTGATGCTCACGCTATCGCGCCCTGTGTTAAACCTAAACCGCGCGCCAAGCTCGTCGGAGCGCTCTGCGAATTCAGTGGCCGTTATCCCCGTGGCGCCCTCTTCCAGCAGCCCGACCATCAGGTTGGTGGCCCCGAGTTTATCCGGCGCATCTTGCGAGGCCCCGCCGCGAAAGCTGAACTGGAGCGCCACAATCGGAATGCTTGGCTCTTGTACCAACCACGCGGTGATGCCGCTGGGCGAGGTAACAACCGTAATTTCGGTGGCGGCGCGTAAAGGCAGTGCGGCCAGCGCCATTAGAAACGCAAAAA
>JAJRRX010000419.1 GCA_024279075.1 Alphaproteobacteria bacterium
GCGGTCTGATAAGGGGCCGATGATGATTTGCAGGAGGGCGACGACGCCGAGATAGGCAGAAATGGCCAGTTGGATCA
Organism: Alphaproteobacteria bacterium; assembly: GCA_024279075.1. Lineage (GTDB taxonomy): Bacteria > Pseudomonadota > Alphaproteobacteria > Rhodobacterales > Rhodobacteraceae > UBA3077. The sequence goes on from JAJRRX010000419.1 coordinate 78, forward strand.
GGGCATATTCGACATCAAAAAAGCTGGCCATGGCGGGCAGGGCAGGCAGGAAAATGTTCATGCTCAGCGCGCCAATGCCGGCAATGGCCACCAGTGTGATCACATGCGGGGGCGTGGTTTTGTCCAGCCAAACGGGTTTAACGTGATTTTCCACGCTATGTCCTAACTTGTTCGATATGTGCTAGCTTGGCGCTGTAAGTGCGCCAAGATGTACGTTTATTGCAAGTCTTTGAAGGCGGCTTGCAACCGTGAAACTGCGTCTTCCACCATGCTGCGGGGGCAGCCGAGGTTAAACCGCAAGAAATTATCGCCGCCTTTGCCGAAAGTTTCGCCGTAGTTGGCAGCAATCATGGCGCGGCTTTGGACGCGGTCAATGACCTCGGCCATATCCATGCCAGTGCCGCTAAAATCAACCCATGCCAGATAGGTGCTCTCTAAGCTCATGGATTGCAGGCCCGGAATGGCATTAACACCCTCGTCAAAAATACGCTTATTCTCGGCAAGGTAAGCCAGCAGTTCCTCCAGCCAAGCCTCGCCTTCACTATAGGCGGCTTCTGTCATCATCATGCCAAAACGGTTGGGCGAGGCCCCCGCGGCTTGGTGGGCTTTGGTAAAGCGGGCGCGCAAGGCTTCATCCGAAATCACTACAGATCCTGTCATCCCGCCCGCAAGGTTGAAGGTTTTGGACGCGGCGACCAGCGTGACCAAACGGTCGGCAATATCCGGCGCAGCGAGGGCCATCATGGTGTGGGTGTTGGGGGCAAATACGAGATCATGGTGGATTTCGTCTGACACTAGAATCAGGTCGTGCTTCACGCAGAAATCGGCCACGGCGCGCAGTTCTTCCGAACTCCAGACCCGCCCGCCGGGGTTATGGGGCGAGCAGAGGACCAGCATTCTTTCGGAACCGGAAAGCGCAGCCTCAAGAGCTGAGAGATCCATCTCGTAACGGCCATTGGCCTGCACCAATTCGGCTTCCACGATTTTTCGCTCGTTGTTGTTAATCATCTTGGCAAAGGCGTGGTAAACGGGGGTGAAAAGGATAATTCCATCGCCCTTTTGCGTAAAAGCCTGCAGTGCCAAAGCCACAGCAGCAACCAGCCCGTGGGTGGTGGAAATCCACTCCGGCTGAATATCCCAGCCATGACGTCGCTGCATCCAGCCACAAACAGCCGCTTTATAGCTGGTGTCTGGGGCGTAGTAGCCGTGGACTCCGTGGTCGACCATAGTTTGCAGGGTGTCGGAAACCGCTTGCGGCGGGCGGAAATCCATATCGGCGACCCACATGGAAAGGCCGTCCGCTGGCGACACGCCGTAAACCGCCTCCATGACGTCCCACTTGGCGCTATGGGTGTTGCGTCGGTCAATACTCTCGTCAAAATTAGCCATTTGTGCCTCCGTTTTCGGCCACGCTACGCGCAAATAGCGGCAAGGAAAACCCCCAATCCGGCTCTTGCGCGAAAGCGGCGATTGGATTATGTCAGCGCCATGAGCTTGAAGAGAATAATCATCCACCCTGACCCGCGCCTGAAGAAGGCGTGTGAGCAGGTAGACGGCATTAGCCCCGCGCTGCGTAAGCTGGCAACAGACATGCTTGAAACCATGTATGACGCGCCTGGTATTGGGCTGGCAGCCCCGCAAGTTGGCGTTTTGGAACGGTTTTTTGTGATGGACGTGGCTGGCAAGGAAAGTGCGCCGGAGCCGCGCGTGCTGATTAATCCGCGCATTTCATGGGTCTCGGAAGATGTAAATGTGCATGAGGAGGGCTGCCTTTCCATCCCTGGCGTGTATGAGGATGTGACGCGGCCAGCGATGGTGCGGGTGCAGTTCAAAGATATTGATGGCAATAATCACGAAGAAGAATTCGAGGACATTGCCGCGACCTGTGTGCAACATGAAATGGATCATTTGGACGGCAAGCTGTTTGTCGACTACCTTTCGGGGATCAAGCGGCGGATGATCACGGCCAAGATGAAAAAGCTGAAAAAAGAGTGGGCGCGGGAGGAATGACGCGCCCTTTTTTAATGGCCCCCGATAAGCGTTTGCGGACAGTTTGCGTGCCAGTAGAAGCCGTCGATGGCGGGGTGCGGGCCGTGTGGGATGAAATGCTGGCCGCGATGTATGCCATGCCCGGCGTGGGCTTGGCGGGTCCGCAAATTGGCGAAATGCGGCGGCTGGCGGTGGTGGATTGCGTTGGTGATGCACCTGTACGGATGGCGAATCCCGAGGTTTTGCATGCCTCGGTGAAACTGCGCGCTCATGAGGAAGGCAGCCCGAATATCCCGGGGCTGTTTGCCAAAGTTGAGCGGCCTCGGGCGATTACAGCGCGGTATCTGGATGAGCAGGGCGAGGTTGTGGAGCGCGATTTTGTCGGGCTTTGGGCGACCTCGGTGCAGCACCAGATAGACCACTTAAACGGTAAACTATTTATTGATCACCTTAGCCCTGTGAAGCGAAAAATGCTGATGGCCAAGCACGTTAAAAACATGAAGCGGAGGAGCTAGATGCGGATTGTGTTTATGGGCACACCGGATTTCTCGGTGCAGGTTTTGCAGGCGCTACACGGGGCGGGGCACGAGATTGTGGCCGTGTATTCCCAGCCGCCGCGCAGGGCAGGGCGGGGGAAAAAGGAGCGGCCTAGCCCTGTTCAGAAATGCGCGGAGGGGCTGGGGCTTGAGGTGCTTACCCCGCAGAATTTTAAGAATAAAACCGATCTCGATGCTTTTGCTGCGCACCGCGCCGATGTGGCGGTGGTGGTGGCTTATGGGCTGATATTGCCGCAGGTGATGCTGGATATGCCCAAGCATGGCTGCCTGAATATCCATGCCTCACTGTTGCCGCGTTGGCGTGGGGCGGCGCCTATTCAGCGGGCGATTATGGCGGGGGATGCGAAAACCGGCGTGTGCATTATGCAGATGGAAGCGGGGCTGGATACGGGGCCGGTGATTGACTGCCGCGAAACCAATATTTCGGTGGAAGATACTGCAGCCAGCCTGCATGACAGGCTGGCAGAGATCGGCGCTGGGCTTATTGTGGAGGTTTTGGCGGCAAGGAAGTTTAGCGTTAAACCACAACTGAAGCAGGGTGTAACCTATGCGGCAAAAATTGATAAAGCCGAGGCAAAAATTGATTGGAGCCAGCCTGCGGAAACAGTGGATCGGTTGATCAGAGGGCTTTCACCCTTTCCTGGGGCGTGGTGCAAGATGAAAGGCGAACGGGTTAAGATTTTGGGCAGTGCCGTGGCTACGGGCAACGGCGAAGCTGGCGTGGCATTGGATGATGATTTCACCGTTGCTTGTGGGCAGGGCGCAGTGCGGTTGGCAAAATTGCAGCGTGCAGGTAAAGGCCCAATGGCGGCGGCCGACTTTGCGCGAGGTTTTCCGCTGCACAAGGGTGAAAAACTGGGCTAGGGTCTGGGATTTGCCTGCCGCACCCCCTATGTTAACAGTGGGAACATTGAGGAGACAGCGATGGGTGTAGTTGTATATTGGATCATTATTGGCGCGGCGGCAGGTTATGTTGGCACGCGGTTGTTGAAAATCGACCTGCCTTTGCCGCAAACCATTGCTTTGGGCATTATTGGTGCGCTGCTTGGCGGCTTGGCCCTAAGGGTGCTGCTGGCTGTGCTGGGGGTTGCGGCTGGGTTTATTGGTGCAATTTTGGGCGTGGCGGCGCTTGTTTTTCTTTACAAACGCTTTATCGATAAGAAGTAGTTAAGCCTTAAACGGCTCCATGCCTTTATTGGCCAATCCGTCGGCCAGCTCGTTCTCGGCATGGCCAGCATGGCCTTTTACCCACTCCCACGAGACCTGATGGCGGGCTTGCGCCTCGTCCAACGCCTTCCAGAGGTCTTCGTTTTTCACTGGCTTTTTGGCGGCGGTTTTCCAGCCGTTACGCTTCCAGCCATGCATCCACTTGGTAATGCCGTCTTTGACGTAATTGCTATCGGTAATCACTGTTAGGTCACTGGCGCGCTCAAGGGCGTTGAGGGCCTCAATCGCGGCGGTCAGTTCCATGCGATTATTGGTGGTTTCGGGCTCTCCGCCGCAAAGCTCGAGGGATTTCAGCAGCTTATCGCCTTCTTTCGCAAGCAGCAAAGCCCCCCAACCGCCGGGGCCGGGATTGCCCGAGCAGGCGCCATCTGTGTAGATGAAAAGCTCAGCCATAATAAGCGTAAAGCAAGGCGGCAATGGCGATGACGCCGGAATAAACCCGCAA
>JAJRRX010000420.1 GCA_024279075.1 Alphaproteobacteria bacterium
AACGCCGAGGTGCTGTCGAGCCAGCTGACCTCGGAAATCCCATTAATCTCCGGCACGCTTTGGCGCGAACCTGTGGCGATGATAACCTTGCTCGCCTCTATCAACTGACCATCGACCATTAAGCTGCCATCGGCTTGAAACGCGGCCTTACCCGCGATATAATTCACCGAGGGGTAATTTGGCAAAACCGCCTCATACTTGGCCCCGCGCAGATCATCTACAAGCGCTTGTTTTTGCGCCACCATTGCAGCCCAATCGGTTACCCGCGCCGAGGCTTCCACCCCGTCAAACCGTGCAACTGCCTTGGCGGCATGGGTAATTTCCACCGCGCGGATCATGGCTTTGCTGGGTAGGCAACCCACATTTACGCAGGTGCCGCCTATGGTGCCATAGCCGATTAGCGCTACAGTTGCGCCCTTATCAGCTGCTGTAATCGCGGCTGAAAACCCAGCCGAGCCAGCGCCGATAACCGCAACATCATATGAAGCCGCTTTATTAGTATCAGCCATTTGCATTCCTTTTTAAGCGGATTTGCCGCCGAATTACGGCGTAGATTGTGAGCGCGACAAACACACCAAGGGCAGGGAACAGCACGTAATCGAGATAGCCGACCACAGCAGAGAGGCCCACGAAGCCAAACAGCACCACCAGAAACGGGGTAAAGCAGCAAAGTGACATAAACAGCGTGCCGATGATGCCGGTTTTGAGCAGGGTTTTGTCGCTCATCTAGCTGCCAGCCTCGATGACTGTGCTTTCATAGCCTACGTTCATGGTGGCAAAAGTGATGTCATCTATCGAGGTCAGCGTATCATCAAACACCACCACAGCTTTGCGGCTGTCGAGATCCGTTTCCACGCTTTCAATGCCGGGCAATTCCTGAATTGCCCCTTGCACGATAAAGGGGCAAGAGGCGCAATACATGCCGGGCACCGAGAGGCTTACGGTTTGAATGGCCGCCCAAATGGGCGAGGCGAGAAGGGTGGTGGCGAGCACCAATGCAGAGAGTTTTTTCATAGAATAAATCCTTTATAGTCCGAGCATAATAGGGGCCACCACCGGCGCGATCCATGTCCAGAAGGTCGCGACGGTGATGAGTATTGTGGCACCCCAAAGAGAAAATCTTACCCACTTGCTGGGTAGGGGCCGCGCGCACACAGCGCCGTCAGCGCATTTTGGTTTGTGGTAGACTGTGTAAAATCCGTAGGCCAGAAAGCCGATGGCAATGGTGATGAAGTAAGGCTTAAGCGGGGCCAGCGCCGTCAGGTTTCCGACCCACGCCCCCGAAACCCCGAGGCTAAACAGCACCAGCGGCAGGATACAGCAGCTAGACGCCCCGAGCGCCGCCAGTATGCCGCCTGCCGCCATCCATCGCGCCTTTTTGCGCCCCTCTTCAGGCATTTCATTCTCAAGTGTCATTTTTCCTCGTGATCTATCTGGTTTTGTCTTATATGCGATCTGTAGCTGCTACAGATGCAAGGATTATTTTCATGCCCAAGGTCACAAAAACGCGAGGTTTCGCCATTGGCGAGGTGTCCCGCCGCACAGGGGTGAACATCGAAACCGTGCGCTACTATGAGCACATAAACCTGCTGCCCAAGCCAGACCGCACCGCAGGCGGCAATCGGCAGTATAACGAGGAGCAGCTCAAACAGCTCTTCTTCATCAAACGCGCGCGAGGGCTTGGCTTTTCCATCCGCGAGATCAAGGGCCTGCTTTCCATGGCCGTAAACACCGAGTTCACCTGTGCCGAGGTCCACGAGATCACCACCGAGCACCTGACCTCGGTGCAAGAGAAAATCGCCAGCCT
>JAJRRX010000421.1 GCA_024279075.1 Alphaproteobacteria bacterium
GCCGGCTTTCTCCTCAAAGCGCCTTATCAGCAGCATTTCTCGGTAGAATTCCAGCAATTCTTCGGCGTTTACATTCGCTTTTTTGGCTTTGGCCATGCGGGCCTCCTGCGGGTAGTTTAACGGTTAACTACCAGTATACAGTAGGGCGGCAGGTTGTCACATGCATTTTTTGCATAGCGGTATGCAAAACAATAATGCTGCGGAAGGGCGCGCGTTACTGAACGATAATTTCGTCGCCGCGAATAAAGCCAAGCACTTTGCGGGCTTGTTCATCTAGCAAGTCAAGGTCCAAGTATTCATCCGAAAGTCGGTAAGCTCGGTTTTGTGCAACTGCGCGTTCTTGCTTGAGGGCACCAAGTTGCGCCTTAAGCTGTGCCTCGTTTGTCTCGATTTTATAAAGGGTTAGCACGCCATACGGCCCTTGGATGGCCGAATAGGAAAAATAGAAAACAAGGGCAAACACGCAGGCAGATGCCAGCGTGGCCACCACATTGTTTGATTTTCGAACTTCACTCATAAATCTGCCTCAAAATCCCGATCTAACGCCGGATAAAATGAATCATGACAGAAGTGATTCGGTTTGTGAATCCCAAATCGACAATTTTATGTAAATAATTTGTAACGAAAGCGCGCCCATATTGAGGGCGCGCCGAAGTTTTAGCCCTCTAGCGCGGCCACGCCGGGCAGGGTTTTGCCTTCTAACCATTCAAGGAAAGCGCCGCCTGCGGTAGAGATATAGGTGAAGTCTTTGGCAGCGCCCGAGGTGTTCAGCGCGGCCACGGTATCACCGCCGCCCGCTACCGAGCGCAAGGTGCCCGCGCGAGTCAGTTCGGCCGCTTTCAGGGCCGCGGCGTCAGTGGCCATGTTGAAGGGCTCGATCTCGAAGGCGCCCAATGGGCCGTTCCAGACCAGCGTTTTGGCAGCGGCAAAAACCTTGCCAACCTCTTCCACCGACTTGGGGCCGGCATCAAGGATCATGGCGTCCGCAGGGCAAGCATCAGCCGCTACCGTTTCGCTCTTGGTATTTGCAGCAAACTCCCACGCCACCACCACATCAACCGGCAGAATAAGCTCGCAGTTGGCAGCTTTAGCACGCGCCATAATCTCACGCGCTGTGTCCGCAAGATCATGTTCGCAAAGGGATTTACCAACGTCTATGCCTTGGGCGGCGAGGAAGGTATTGGCCATACCACCACCGATGACAATCTGGTCCACCTTCGGAATGAGGTTGCCCAGCAGGTCCAGTTTAGTGGACACTTTTGCACCGCCAACCACGGCCACCACCGGGTGCTCAGGCTTGGAAAGCGCGGCCTCAAGCGCGCTCAGCTCGGCTTGCATCAGGCGGCCGGCGCAGGATGGCAGCTTGCGGGCAATGCCCTCGGTCGAAGCATGGGCGCGGTGTGCGGTGGAGAACGCATCGTTGCAATAGATATCGCCAAGCGCAGCCAGAGCGGCGGCAAAATCGGGGTCGTTGGTGGTTTCGCCAGCATTAAAACGGGTGTTTTCCAGTAGCAAAACGCTGCCAGCGGGCAGGGCGGCAATGGCGGCTTCGGCCTTGGGGCCAACGGTCTCATCACAAAACGCAACAGGGTGGCCGATGGTGGTGCTCACGGCCTCAACCAGTTGCACAAGGCTAAATTCGGCAACCGGCTTGCCTCCGGGGCGGCCAAAGTGGGCCATCAGCACGGGCTTGCCACCTGCAGCCAGAATATCGTTAATTGTTGGCTTAATCCGCTCGATACGGGTGGCGTCGGTTACGCGGCCATTTTCAACGGGCACGTTGATATCCACGCGGGTCAATACTGTTTTGCCGCTCAGCGACATATCATCCAAAGTTATCCAGCTCATTTTTCTCTCCCGTTATGCCTGCGGGATTATCGCCAGATCGCCATCCAATCCAGGACGCGCACAAGCAAGGTTCCCAAAACCACAGGCAGGTTCCATTCCAGATAGAAATGGTCTAGCGCAAAAATGCCTAGTATTAAAAGGGCTATAGAGAGCGCCCAGCGTGTGTTCATGTCGCACCCCCGTGCTGCAAATGGCCAAAATATGGCGAAACCCCGCGCGCAGTGTAAGCTACGCAAAGGGTGGTTTACCGTTAAACTACAATAGAGTTTCGGCCTGAGCCGCCACGTTTTTGGCAGTTATCCCGAACATTTCGTAAAGCTCGGCAATCGGCGCAGAGGCCCCAAAGCCCTCCATGCCGACAAACGCCGCTTTATTATGCTTGCCGCGCTCACCGGATAGCCAACGATCCCAGCCGAAGCGCCCAGCGGCTTCCACGCCGACCCGCACAGGGCCAGCGGGCAGCACCCGTTTGCGATACTTCTCGTCCTGTGCTTCAAAAAGCTCCCAGCACGGCATGGACACCACGCGGGTGCCGATGCCCTTGGCTTGCAGAATATCCCGCGCCGCCAGCGCGATTTCGACCTCAGAACCCGAAGCCATAAGGATAACCTGCCGTTTGCCATCCGCATCGGCCAGCACATAAGCGCCCTGCGCCGTGAGGTTCTTGGTTTTGTGTGCCGTGCGAACGGTCGGCAGCCCTTGGCGGGTGAGCGCCAGCGCGGAGGGCGTGCCCTTGCTGGTCATGGCAATTTCCCATGCCTCTGCCGTTTCTATGGTATCCGCTGGGCGGAAAACATTGAGGTTCGGCGTGGCGCGCATCATCGCGAGGTGCTCCACTGGCTGGTGGGTCGGGCCATCTTCGCCGAGGCCGATGCTGTCATGGGTCAGCACATACGGCACGCGCAGGCCCATCAGCGAGCTCAGGCGCATCGAGCCGCGCATATAGTCGGTGAAGACCATAAAGGTGCCGCCATAAGGGGCGCAGCCGCCGTGCAGGGCGAGGCCGTTCATCGCCGCCGCCATGCCGTGCTCGCGAATGCCATATTCCACATATCGGCCCTTGCGGTTGGCCTCGTTAAACAGCTCCATCCCCTCGGTGCGCGTGTTGTTAGAGCCAGTGAGGTCTGCCGAGCCGCCGATGGTTTCGGGCATCACTTTATTGATGACTTCAAGCACCTTTTGTGAAGACTGGCGGGTGGCCATTTTCGGGGCGTCTGCCGAGATCTGCTTCTTGAAAGCCTTGATGGCGGCAGAGAGCTTTTTAGGGGCATCACCTGCGATAATCCGGTCAAACTCCGCTTGCTTGGCACCCGATAGCGCGGCCTTGCGCTCGGCCCATGATGCAACCTCTGTCTGGCCGCGCGCGCCAACTTTGCGCCAATCTGCCAGCACGTCAGCAGGGATTTCAAAGGCCGCGTATGGCCAGTCAAACGCCGCGCGGATCTTTTTGATTTCGTCCTCGCCCATGGGCGCACCGTGGGCGGCAGAGGTATCCTGCTTGCTCGGGGAGCCAAAACCGATATGGGTTTTGCAATCAATCAACGAGGGCAGGGGGGATTGCTTGGCTTGGGTGAGGGCGCGGTCAATGGCCGCTGGGTCATGGCCGTCGCACGAAAACACGCTCCAGCCGGAGGCTTCAAAACGGCTAAGCTGGTCGGTGGTGTCCGAAAGCGAAACCTCGCCATCAATGGTGATACCGTTATCGTCCCACAGCACAATCAGCTTGCCGAGGCGTTGCATGCCGGCCAGCCCGATGGCCTCTTGGGAAATGCCCTCCATAAGGCAGCCGTCACCGGCGATCACATAGGTGTGGTGATCGACGATCTTTTTGCCGAAGCGGGCCTGCATAGAGGCCTCGCCCATGGCCATGCCCACAGCGGTGGCAAGGCCCGCGCCCAAGGGGCCGGTGGTGGTTTCAATGCCTTCTGCATGGCCGTATTCCGGGTGGCCCGCCGTGCGTGCGCCTTTTTGGCGGAAATTTTTGATCTCCTCGATGGTCATCTGCGCATAGCCCGTGAGGTGCAGCAGGCCATAGATCAGCATAGAGCCATGCCCAGCGGAAAGCACAAAACGGTCGCGGTCTGGCCAGTGTGGCTGACTGGCGTCAAACTTAAGGTGGTTGGAAAACAGCACGGTGGCGACATCGGCCATGCCCATCGGCATGCCGGGATGGCCTGAATTGGCAGCTTGCACGGCATCTACCGCGAGCATCCGCAGTGCGGTGGCCTTGGCAAAGTGCTTGGGGTGGCGGGCTTTAAGGTCGGCTATTTCCACGGGGTCTCTCCGGTTTTGGTTGGTTTATAGCCTTGTTAACAGGCCGTTGGGGCGCGTCAAGCGGCGGGCGGTTGCTAATTTACAAATAGGGGCGGCAAATTTGGATTTTAACGCTATTATAGCGCCATCACACGATTCGGGTTGAGGGAGGCGCGCATGGATGATCTGGAAACACTTGCCAAACAGCTGGAGGCCGCAGTGGTTGCTTTGGCTCTGCAAGGCAAAGCTGATGCGCGGGAAATCCTGGATTTGCGGGCCGAGCTGGAAATGCTGAAAGAAAAGCGCAAGGCGGATATGGCAGAGCTAGACACGCTATTAGCCCATTTAAAGCCGCTGATGGAGACCGATGAAAATGCCTGAAATTACGCTTGAAATTGGTGGGCGAACTTTTTCACTCGCCTGCGACCCCGGGGAAGAGGCGAGCCTGAAAATGGCGGCGGAAATGCTGGCAATAGAGGCGCGGCGGCTGGAAGATGCTATCGGGCGGGTGCCGGAATCGCGAATGTTACTGATGGCAGGGCTGATGTTGGCAGACCGCACCAAAGAGATGGAAACGACATGCCAACTCAGCGAAACACGGCTAAAGACGCTGGAAGACCGTTTGCTGGAAAGCGAAGCCAAGCTAGCAGCGATGACGGTTGAGATGAACAAAATGCCAGAGCCGCCGGAAGAGGATTTGTTTAACAACAAAGAGGCGATATCGGAAAGCCTTGCCAAAAGTGTGGCCAAGCTTGAGGCGATGATTGATACATCGGCCTAGCCTAGAATTTTAGCGATACCCACCGAGCGAAGCGAGGCCATAGCCCGTAAGGGCCACTCGTTTTTGCTTGCAAAAACCCGCCTTTGCTGAGCGGGGGGATGGGCAGGATATCTTCACCATCTCAGCGGTTTTGGCCTCCCCGAAGCAAAGGCGCGCCTAGCTCCAAGCTTGGCGCCTAGCCAGCATTTTACCCTCCGCCTATACTTTGTCGCTACGCAACAAAATATAGGCGTTTGGGCGGTGGCCTCGCGGCGCTCGGCGGTGCTTGACACAACCTTCCCCTTACCATAACCCTTACCCATCCACTTGGTGCCTGTTCGGGATACCCGCTCAGGTGAAACGGGAAGATCGGTGCGCTTTTACAAGCAATTCCGACGCTGCCCCCGCAACGGTAGATGCGTGATAGCTGGCCAAATGCCACTGTGCTGCAAGCACGGGAAGGC
>JAJRRX010000422.1 GCA_024279075.1 Alphaproteobacteria bacterium
ATGGGAAAGCACCGATACATGGGATGGCATTGGCGCAGGCATGGTGGAAATCGCACCGCTGTCTGACAAAATTCCGGCTGATGTAGCGGCACGCGCACAAGCTACCATCGCCGCGATTGCTTCCGGCGAAATGCACCCGTTCACAGGCCCAATCAACAAGCAAGACGGCTCTGTTTGGCTGGCTGAAGGCGAAGTGGCTGATGACGGCACGCTGGCAGGCATGAACTTCTATGTTGAAGGTGTCGAGGGCGATTTGCCTAACTAAGGCTTTGCTGTTGAGTGAAAGAAAGGCCCGTGCTTTAAGCGCGGGCCTTTTTGCATTCTAGCTTGCCCTCCCTCGGCGACCACTCGCCATTCCGCGCCGCTAGGGTTGCGGTTTTGCGCGGGAGAATACAAGGATCACCAGTGCCGTTGCGCAGAGCGTGGCCGCAGCGATAAAGGGCGCACCGGGGAGGTAGAGCGGGGTTGTCTCAGACGTAAATGTGCGAAAAAGCGAGGTCATCAACAGAGGGGAGATGATCATGGCAAGGCCTTGCACCGAGGCCAACACGCCTTGCAGCTCGCCTTGGTTTTCTGCCACCGTGGCTTTGGACATCATCCCTTGTAGCGCTGGTGAGGCGATGACACCAAGCGCCATGACCGGCATAAGCATAAACAATAGGAGCGTGCTGGAAATGAAGCCGGTGATAATAAGCACAACAGCATTCAGCCCGAGCGCTACGCGCGCGGTATTCCACTCCCCAAAGCGTGGGATGACAATGCGTATGAGGCCGCCTTGGGTGAGCGCCATGCATAAGCCGAAAATCGCGAGGCTGATGCCGATCATTCTGGAATCAAACCCGAATTGTTCTGTTGTGAAATAGGCCCAAACCGATGGGTATACATTTTGGCCGACCGAGAACAGAAAAAACACCAATGCAAGCGCACCGATTTCAGGCACAAGGCGAAGGCGCATCAGGGCTTTGAACGGGTTTATACGGCCAAGGTCAAAGGGGCGGCGCTTTTCCTTGGCAAGGGTTTCTGGCAGGAAAAAGTAGCCAAAACAGGCGTTTAGGGCGGCGACGGTGGCGGCCACGTAAAACGGTGCGCGCGGGCCAAACTGCCCAAGCAAGCCGCCAATGGCGGGGCCGATGATAAAGCCCACCCCAAAGGCCGCACCGACCATACCAAAGCTGGCGGCGCGCTTTTCTGCCGCCGTAATGTCGGCCATATAGGCGTTGGCGGTGGCAAAGGTTGCGCCTGTAATGCCCGTAATGGCGCGGGCGAGAAACAGCAGCCATATCACTTGGGCTTGCGCAAAAATCAGGTAGCTGATGGACATAATAACCAGCGACGTAAGCAGCACAGGGCGGCGGCCGAAACGGTCTGACAAGTTGCCAATGGTGGGGCCGAATAGGAACTGCATGCCTGCATAGGTAAACGCCATCATTCCGCCCCACACAGCGGCCTCGGACACGGACTCGCCGGCGATCTCGCGGATGAGGTCTGGCATGACGGGCATCATCAGGCCGACGCCGATGGAATCCATCGCGACGGTGATGATGATGAAAAGGACAGGAAGGCGGATTTTCATGCGGGCATTGTGGGGGTTTGCGGGGGGGATGCAAGCGGGAAATGGGGGGGTTGCGTCGGACTCTTTTAGGATATTTGGAGTGCGAGATTTTTGGGAGCTGACAATGTGATTTGTGTGAGAATACTATTTGCGCCGCAGGTAAGAAGCCCTGTCTTCCGCGCACACCGCAATCTGGGGCGTGCCCCCTCTTTTTTGGGGAAGGTTTGATTGTTGTGTCGGTTCCGGAATATCGTCTTCTTCTACAATATAGGTCGTCTGATTTGAATCTGGCCCTAAAGCGAAAATGAGTGCAATCCAGCCAACTATCCCGGAAAAGAAAAACCAAGTTGAATTTTTGAAGCCCAAAATAAGGAAAATAAATGCGATTACTCCAAGAGCTGCCGCTGTTTTCGGGTATTTCTTGTTTTTCCTCTTAACAGAAATTGTGCGTTTCATAAGTGGCCTTTAACAACTGAAATCTCCATAGGTAGAGTAATGCATGTAAATTCGTGTTTCAAGGTTTTTGGCCATAAGGGTTGAGCAACCCCCATCCCCCCTTGACCCTTCCCAAAACCTCAATCATACCCTCCCCCATGACAGAGCTTAAAAACATCCGTAATTTTTCGATCGTGGCGCATATTGACCACGGGAAATCCACGCTAGCTGACCGGCTGATCCAGAGCACCGGCACGGTGGCGGACCGTGATATGCAGGCGCAGCTTCTGGACAGCATGGACATCGAACGCGAGCGCGGCATTACCATTAAAGCCAACACCGTGCGGATTGAATATAAGGCCAATGATGGCGAGACTTATGCGCTGAACCTGATCGATACGCCCGGCCACGTGGACTTTGCTTATGAAGTGAGCCGCTCGATGCGCGCCGTGGAGGGCTCGCTTTTGGTGGTGGATGCCGCGCAGGGTGTGGAGGCGCAAACGCTGGCCAATGTGTATCAGGCGATCGAGGCGGACCACGAGATTATTCCGGTGTTGAACAAGATTGACTTGCCAGCCGCCGAGCCGGAACGGGTGTGTGAGCAAATCGAAGATGTGATCGGGATTGATGCCTCTGACGCCGTGATGATTTCGGCCAAAACCGGCGTTGGGATTCCGGAGGTGCTGGAGGCGATTGTAACGCGGTTGCCAGCCCCCGAAGGCGATGCCGGCAAGCCGCTAAAAGCGATGTTGGTGGATAGCTGGTATGACCCTTACTTGGGTGTGGTTGTGCTGGTGCGGGTGATTGATGGCGTGCTTAAGAAGGGCGACAAAATCAGGATGATGGCGACAAATGCGACTTATCCGGTGGACCGCGTCGGGGTTTTTAAGCCCGAAATGCAGCCGATTGATAAGCTTGGCCCCGGCGAAATGGGGTTCCTCACGGCAAGCATTAAGCAGGTGCGTGATACGCGGGTTGGCGATACGATTACCAGTGATAAAAACGGCGTAGAAGTGGCATTGCCGGGCTTCAAGCCTGCCCAGCCCGTTGTTTTTTGTGGCCTCTTCCCCGTGGATAGCGCCCTGTTTGAGGACCTGCGCGAGAGCATTGAAAAACTGGCGCTGAACGATGCGTCTTTCAGCTATGAGACCGAAAGCTCGGCGGCGCTGGGCTTTGGTTTTAGGTGTGGGTTTCTTGGGCTGCTGCACCTTGAGGTTATTCGTGACCGTTTGGAGCGGGAGTATGACATCGACCTCATAACCACCGCCCCCTCGGTGATTTATAAGGTATTCTTGCGTGATGAAACCGTAGTCGAGCTGCATAACCCCGCCGACATGCCGGACCTGACGTTGGTGGACCATATCGAAGAGCCTCGGATTAAGGCTACGATTTTGGTGCCGGACGAATACCTCGGCGATGTGCTGAAGCTTTGCCAAGATCGGCGCGGCATGCAGATAGACCTGACCTATGCCGGCACGCGGGCGATGGTGGTGTATGATCTCCCCCTGAACGAAGTGGTGTTTGACTTTTACGACCGCCTGAAATCGGTCACCAAGGGCTATGCGAGTTTTGATTACTCGATGGAAGGCTATGCTGAAGATCAGCTGGTAAAGATGCAAATTCTGGTGAATGACGAGCCGGTGGACGCGCTTTCCACTATGGTTCACCGTGCGCGTGCCGAAGCTCGTGGGCGGGCGATGTGTGCCAAGCTCAAAGAGCTGATCCCGCAGCATATGTTCAAAATTCCGATTCAAGCGGCGATTGGCGGGCGGGTGATTGCGCGCGAGACCATCTCGGCCCTGCGCAAGGATGTGACAGCAAAATGCTATGGCGGGGACGCCACGCGGAAGCGGAAACTGCTCGACAAGCAGAAAAAGGGTAAGAAGAAAATGCGGGAGTTCGGGCGCGTAAGCATCCCGCAATCGGCGTTTATTTCAGCTTTGAAGATGGATGACTAGGGCTTCAAATATGATGAAATCCAAGAGGAATATGCTGGGTTATCGCCGTTATCCCTGTTCTTAACACGCTCTTTCACCGTCGGATGAATTGTGGGCGCGCCGTAAGGGTCGCCGTTTGCGTCCTTTTTGGGCCAAAAACGCTTGCCTTTCTTATACCACCGCCCAAATCCTTTTTTTCGTTCATCATGCATTGTCGCATTTGGGTTGCCAGTGAACTTCAGGGAATCCTTATCATAAATCCGTAAACCGAATTTTTCTGCCTTTTTGACCATCCAATGGAATGGAATATCTGAAAGCCCCGTTTCATCATATCCGCCGCCAACATCGGTGTGAGCGCCCAAAAACCAAACCTGCTCCATGGTTTGGTTTTCATTTGTTTTTGCATTCCACAAATTCGGCCGAAAGGTCATTCTTTCCTCGTCAATTGAAAGCGCCTGCGCGGCATTGCAAATGCTTTTACTTAGGTTGAAATTGTGGAAATTGTGGCTGAAGCCAGGGATCAAGCTAATCAATTTATCAAGCTTAGGCATAGGAACGCCAAGCGCGGCCACCGTATCCCAAACACCGACAAATTCAATGCAGGTCCACATTGTATGGTAACGTAGTTGAAATTCGCGTTCAGCATCCAGCCGCTTTTGTTTGTTTTTGATGCGGTATAGCTTATAGGCCTTCTTAATAAGCTCCGGGCGCGACTTTGGCAAAATGCCAAAGGCATGAATAAACCCCGAAAGGCTACGCACAGTGGCGGCGCCACGGCTAAAACCAAACAGATAAATTTTGTCCCCCGCTTCATAGTTTTCAAAAATGAACCGATAACATTCCTTGATGTTTTTACTGATGCCATACCCGGTCGCCAAGCCCAGTATCTTTTGAGTACCTGATCCTAAGCCGCTGTCATAAAAAGATATTTGTTTTGGCGTGCGGTTCTCGACAGCCTTAAAGAGCTTATACACATTGGAGTCATTCCCAACGCCGCCCTCTTGCCCTGTTCCATCTGAAAAAACGACAATATTTTTTACCATAACGATTCCCCTTTCGGGAATCCTACCCCATAGAGGGTGTTCTGATAAGGGTAATTCGACCAGTGTTGCAATTATAGGGCGATTGCATGATTTGAATATTACAGGCCAATGCAGCTGATTACGAGGCGACCATATTTACGCCCATCACCCGCCAATTATTCGATTTGTGCAAGTAATCTAACCTCGTCACTGAAAAATTGTTGATTTTGAACGAAAATGCAGAGGCCGTGGGCATGGCTGTGGCAAGCTGAAGCGCGGCTAGAATGACGGCAAAGTGGGCGACGACGATGATATTGCCTTGCGGGCCGGATGTGTGCAGCGCTTTCAACGCGGCATCAATGCGCACACTAAGCTGATCAAAGCTTTCGCCATTGGGCGGGGCAACCACCCCCGGCGTCTCCCAGAAGGCGCGCCACAGCGTGGGGGCGGACTTTTCGACGGTCTCAAAACCCTTCCCCTCCCAATCTCCAAAATGCATTTCTCGAAAGTCGGGAGTTTCGGGCAGCCAAACCTGGCCGTTATGCACGGCTTTTGCCGTTTCACGCGCACGGCTTAGATCGGAGGACAGGATTTTGGCATCCTGCGGCAGGTAGGCCTTGAGGCGCGCGATTTGGGCGGTGTCGGAGAGGTCCGCTGGGAGGTCCAGATGGCCGCAAAAGCCAGTGGCGTGGGTCGGGCCGTGGCGGACAAACCAATAGGAGGTTGTCATTGCGGAGCCTTTAGGGTGAGCGGCAATCCAGCGGCAACAAATGTGACAGTAATGGCCGCTTCGGCGACGCGTTGGTTCAGCATGCCTTGCGCATCTCGGAAGGCGCGGCCAAGGGGGGTGCTGGGCACAAGCCCGAGGCCGAGCTCGTTGGAAACGGCAACCACATTAGCATTACTTACAGATATGGCTTCAAGGAGAGCCGCTGTTTTATCACCTATATTATGGTTTAATTCCAAATGGTTGGAGAGCCAGAGCGTGAGGCAATCCAGCAGAACCACATGACCAGAACCGAGGGTGCGCAGCGGTGATACGAGATCCAGAGGGGCCTCTATGAGTTGCCATTCAGGCCCGCGCCGCGCTTGGTGGCGAGCGATTTTACCTGACATTTCCTCATCTCCCGCCTGCCCCGTGGCGAGGTAAACCGGGGAAAGGCCAGAGGCCAACGCAAGGCGCTCAGCATAAGCGGATTTACCAGAGCTGGCACCGCCGAGAATGAAGGTCAGGTTATCCATACCGTTGCGATATCACATAATTGTATCGGGGAAAACTTGTTATGTGAGGCAAAAGTAACTACACTCTGAAGGGGTAAAACACTGTGAGGCACGATGCTGGCTGGTAAAAATATTTTGCTAATAATTGGCGGCGGTATTGCGGCCTATAAAGTGCTTGAGTTGATCAGGCTTTTGGGGAAATCCGGCGCGAAAGTGGTGCCGGTAATGACCCATGCAGCCGAGGAATTTGTGACGCCGCTTAGTGTTTCGGCATTGGCAGGGCAGCCGGTGCGGAGCGCGCTCTTTAACCTCGAAGATGAAGCCGAAATGGGGCATATCCAGCTCACGCGGGATGCTGATTTGGTAGTCGTCGCTCCGGCTACGGCGGATTTGATGGCGAAAATGGCTCAGGGTTTGGCCAATGACATGGCGTCTACCCTGTTGATTGCACGCAATAAACCCGTGCTTTTGGCCCCAGCGATGAATGTTGCAATGTGGGAAAACCCAGCGACCAAGCGTAATGTGGACACATTGCGCGGGGATGGCTGCCATTTTGTTGGGCCGGATGAGGGCGACATGGCTTGTGGGGAATTTGGCTTTGGCCGGATGGCGGAGCCCGCAGAAATTTTGGCGGCGATTGACGCGCATTTCGCTGTTGGACCATTGAAGGGCAAGCGCGTGCTGGTGACCTCTGGCCCGACCCATGAGCCGATAGACCCTGTGCGCTATATCGCCAACAGGTCGTCTGGCTTGCAAGGGGCAGAAATTGCGCGGGCGCTGGTAGGGCTTGGGGCTGAAGTGGTGTTTGTGACCGGGCCAGCAACGGCTGCGCGCCCTATTGGGGCCGAGGTGATTGAGGTGGAAACTGCGCTGGAAATGGCAGCGGCGGTAGAGGCGGCAGGTGCGCTGGACGCGGCAATTTTCGCGGCGGCCGTGGCCGATTGGCGGGTCGCGAGCGCAAGTGAAAGCAAGCTGAAAAAGGTTGCAGGGAAAGGCCTGCCAGAGCTGGAACTGGTTGAAAACCCAGACATTTTGGCGACGGTCTCGCAGAGAAAGAATGGGCGCCCTGCGCTGGTGGTTGGCTTTGCAGCCGAAACCAATGATGTGTTGGAAAACGCCACAGCCAAGCGCAAGCGCAAGGGCTGTGACTGGATTTTAGCCAATGATGTGGGTGGCGACCGCGGTGTTATGGGCGGGCCGGATAACCAAGTGGTATTGATCAGCGAAAACGGCGCGGAAACATGGCCCTGGATGAGCAAAAGGCAGGTGGCGGAAGCGCTGGCGATAAAGATAAGCGAGGCGTTGACATGAGTTTTGTAAAGGTAAAAAAGCTGCGGGAATTTGACTGGCACTTGCCGCAATATGAGAGTGAAGGCGCCGCAGGCATGGATCTTCGAGCCTTTGTTGAAGCTGGGTCGTTAACCTTTAAACCAATGGAGAGAATGTTGGTGCCAACAGGGCTGGCAATGGAGATTCCGCAGGGGTATGAGATGCAAATCAGGCCGCGCTCTGGGTTGGCTCTTAAGCAGGGTGTAACCATGGTAAATGCGCCCGGAACGATTGATTCTGATTATCGCGGTGAAGTTGGCGTTATCCTGATAAACTTAGGAAAAAATGATTTTGAATTGCACCATGGCGAGCGGATAGCACAAATGGTGTTGGCCCCCGTGACTCGCTGCGCATGGATAGAAGTAGAGGAACTAGAGGAGACGCGCCGAGGCGCTGGCGGATTTGGTTCAACGGGAAACTAGATGTATTTATTATCAAAAAAATCAAGCTTGGCATTAGAAGCCGTGTTGGATGTGGCGTTTAATGCCCGCCCGAATCCGGTGCAATCAAAGGATATTACCGAGCGGCAAGGCATTCAAAGC
>JAJRRX010000423.1 GCA_024279075.1 Alphaproteobacteria bacterium
AAACCAATAGCCGCTCCATAGCGCCGCACCCAGAAAAACCAGTTTGAACATCCATTTCATTTTAGGCTCCCGCTTTTAACCTGCACAGAGTATACCACAAGAAAAGGGTGGCCGCTATGCAATATGAAAACGGGATATGGGTGTTTGGTTACGGGTCGCTGATCTGGAACCCCGGCTTTGAATATGCGCGCAAGCAGCGGGCAACGCTTTTGGGGTTTAGGCGGGCTTTTTGCCTGTGGTCAGTGCATTATCGGGGCAATGAGCAGCGCCCCGGCTTGGTGTTGGGGTTGGACCCAGCACAAGGCGTGGCCTGTGAAGGGGTGGCCTATTATATTGGTGCCGAGCAGGCAAAGCAGGTGCATGCATACTTGCGCGAGCGGGAGCTGGTTTCTTATGCCTATTTTGAGCAGGTGGAGCCGTTGCAGCTTGCGGATGGCTCAGAGGTGGCAGCGCTTTGTTATGTGGTCGACCCTACGCATAGCCAATATGCGGGCGGGCTGGAGCTTGCGGCACAGGCGCGGGTGATCCGCGATGCCAAAGGCTCTGCCGGTGATAATCTGGAGTATTTGAAAAACACTGCCCAGCATTTGGCTACGCTTGGCATTGCGGATGCAGATGTAGAAACCCTATGGCAGATGCTGGCAGCCGAAACCCCCTAAGGGTTTTAGTTGGTTAGCTGCGCCAAGTGTTGGTTTACGATAGTGAACCATTCGCCGGAGGACAGTATTTTTTCCAAGCCTGCATTTGTCATGTTCAGCACTTCCATCGCGGCGGGGTTCATTGTGTAGGCAATGGCGCGCAGGGTGGAGGTTTTGGCAAATGCCGGAATATCTTCTATGCCAGCGGCCTTGGGCATGATCTCGCGATAGCTTTGATAATCAGCCACGATGGCATCAAAGCGGCCACTTTCTAGCCCTGCAAGGCAATTTTGCAAATCGGGCACAATGGTCGAACTTGCATTGGCAGCCAGTATGCCGTTTTCGCGCAATATGTCCTCTGAATGGAATTGCGGCACGCAGATGGTAGTGCCGGCAAAAGCCGCGGGGGCCTCGGCAGTGGCCAAAGGGTTGCCCTCCAAAGTGAATATCCCGAGGGTAATTTCATAAAGCGGGGCTGAAAAACTGTAATTTTCGCACACATATGCGGATTGTGGCGAGAGCGACGCAGGTGCGTCACATTGTGGCATCACCCATGGGAAGGAGAGCATCGCCGTTGGTTGAGTGGACACTCGCAGCAGGTCAGAGGTGGTTTCGGGCCGCGCGATATCCATCGCGCCCTCATAGCCGCCTTCCCGCAGAGCAGCGGCAAGAATATCCGGAATCACGCCTTTATTATCGCGGCCCATAAACGGGGTATTGCCCGCTTTGGCTGCAAATTGTGGCGCTTGATCTGCATTTGCCTCATTGCCAATGAGAGCCAAAAATGCGTTTGGTTGCAGGTTTCGCATGCCCTCGCGGCACGGAATTGCCAAAACCATGCCAATTTCAATGCTATTTGGGTTTTCGCCAACCATATCCAAATTGGCTTCGTAGATAAGTGGCGAAAGATCGCGCACGCCGTAATAACGCTCTGCGATCACCCTTAGCGTGTCTCCGGGAACCACCGAATATGAGTCGCAATTTTCGGCGGCTTGGGTCGGGCTGGATGCCAGAATAATGGCGCTAAGCCCATATAAAACCAAACTTTTAAACATGATACACCACAATAACGGTTACTTTACAGGGCGTTTATAGCATATTTTAGCAAAATTACCAACTATGTTTTAGTTACTTTTCCACGAAGGTTAACGCCTTGTGCTTCTGTCACCAAAATCCACTGGCCTTCTTCAGGGGCAATATCCTCCCACGTAGCAGGCCATTGCACCCCGTCGATCTCTACCTTACCTTGCGGGCCATTAACGCTTAGCACCTTTGCCTCGCGGCCAACCATGCTTTTGCCACGGGCATTCAGCGTGGATTGCGGCTCATCTTGCTCCACCCGCGCCATCAAGGCCCGCCCGCCAAAAAGCAATACAATGGAAAGCGTCGCGAAAAGGGCGACCAGCGCTTGCCCCGAAAGCCCCGGGGCCAGCCATGCCAGCAGCGCCATACACATGGCAGCAAGGCCGGGCCAGATAACCACAAAGCTCGGGGCCAGTATCTCAACCGCGACTAGCAATATACCGAGCGCCAGCCACAACCACGGGCTGGCCTCTGCGACCCATTCAAAAAAGGCCATCTATTTATCCTTCCCCGTAACCGCTTTAGCGATATCGGCAATGCCGGCTATTGAGCCAAGCAGGCCTGTGGCCTCCAGCGGGATCATCACGGTTTTGCTGTTAGGAGAAGCCGCGACATCGCGCAGGGCTTCGGTGTATTTATTGGCAACAAAGTAGTTGATCGCCTGAATATCACCCTCGGCAATGGCTTTGGACACCATCTGAGTGGCCAGCGCTTCCGCCTCAGCCGAGCGCTCGCGCGCCTCCGCATCCCTAAACGCGGCTTCTTTGCGCCCCTCGGCCTCCAGAATTTGTGACTCCCGCTCGCCTTCGGCCATCAGAATGGCGGCCTGCTTGCTGCCTTCGGCCTGCAAAATGTCGGCGCGCTTGGTCCGCTCCGCCTTCATCTGCCGCGCCATAGCTTCGTTAATATCTGGCGGTGGCGCAAGGTCTTTGATCTCGACACGGGTTACTTTTACGCCCCAGCCGTGTGAGGCATCATCTATGACAGCAAGTAGTTTGTGGTTAATGGTATCGCGGTTAGAAAGGCTTTCATCAAGGTCCATCGAGCCGATCACGGCGCGGATATTGGTCATGGAAAGGTTGCGCAAAGCGCGCTCAAGGTCGCGGACCTCATAAGAGGCCTGCGCGGCATCGACCACCTGATAAAACGCGATTGCATCCGCCACCACCATCACGTTGTCTTTGGTAATCACCTCTTGCGAGTGAATATCAAGCACCGTTTCCATCATGTTGACCTTGGCGCCAACCTTGTCAACAACCGGCACCAAAAACCGCAGGCCGGGGGCCAGAGTGCGGGTATAGCGGCCAAAGCGCTCCACCGTCCATTCCTCACCTTGGGGAACGGTTTTCACGGTCATCCAAATGAGGATGATCGCAAAAACCAGCAGGGCAATGGCGGGTGCACCGGTGGTGGTTAGCAAATTGATAAGATCGTTCATATCATCTCCAAAAGTTGTAAAATTTCTGCGTGTATATACTACATATAGGCATGAATGTGCCCAAAATGAAGGGTTTTTCCCATCTGATCTGTGTTATTTGCTGGTCAAACGCAACATTGAATGCTGTAATGCGCTATTATTTTGCGTTTCCAGGAGATCAAGCGCCCAATGAAACTAGAGATTGAATTCAAGCGCGAACCATCGTTTTCAAGGCCGACGCGCCAAGCGATGATTATGTTGATCGTTTTGGCCTTGGTGGCGGTCGGGGCCATCGCCGCCTTTCCGTCCATGTCGCAAATCTTTCTTGTTTCGCCCTATTTAAATGGCGTTATCATCGCAGTGTTTGTCATCGGAGTGCTGGCCTGCTTCTGGCAAATCCTCACGCTATTGGTGGCTGTGCGCTGGATAAAAGGCTTTGTGCTTGACCGCCCGGGCCACGAATTCATCCGCGCGCCGCGCATTCTCGCCACGTTAGAGGCCTTGCTGCGTGATAGCCGCGCCCGCAAAAGCCTGACCTCGACCTCTAGCCGCTCAATCCTTGATTCGGTGGGCACGCGGCTTGATGAACTGCGTGATATCACCCGCTATATCGCCAGCCTGCTAATATTTCTTGGCCTTTTGGGTACGTTTTATGGCCTTGCTACCACGGTGCCAGCCGTGGTGGACACTATCAAAAGCCTCGCCCCGCAAGAGGGGCAATCGGCTGCGGACACCTTTAAAAACCTAATGAACGGGCTAGAAAACCAACTCGGCGGCATGGGCACAGCCTTTGCGTCGTCCCTCCTTGGCTTGGCTGGCTCGCTGGTGGTGGGCTTGCTGGAGCTGTTTGCCTCGCACGGGCAAAACCGGTTTTATATGGAGCTGGAGGAATGGCTGTCCTCCATCACCACGCTGAGCTTGGTAGGTGATGGCGAAGGCGCGGCGGCAGGCAATGACCTTTCAGCGCTTTACGGCTTTATGGAACAAACCGCGATGCAGATCGAAACTTTAAAAGACGTAACCCTGCGCGGGGAAGAATCCCGGCAAAAAACAGATGCCACGCTGGGGCAGCTTGCCACGGCGGTCAGCGCTATGGCCAGTAATTCCGGCGGCGGGGCCGGGCTGGACGAAGAAGTGTTTGAGCGCATCGCCGCCTCGCAATCAGAGATGACGCGCATTTTGCGCGACCGCGAAGAAAGTGCGGGCCTGCTTGATAGCGAAGCCCGCTCGCGCCTGCGCAATATTGATGTGCAACTCTTAAGGGTGCTGGAAGAAATGTCGGCTGGTCGGCAGGAAAGCATCGCCGATTTGCGCGGAGATTTGGCGCAACTGGCGCAAAGCATTTTGGCGCTGGCCAACACGCGGGGCAGTTAAATGGCCCTTGGTCGGCGCGGCAGTGGGCGCGAAACCCCCAATATATGGCCCGGTTTTGTTGACGCGATGACAGCGCTTTTACTGGTGCTGTTCTTCGTGATCTCGATCTTTATGATCGTGCAATTTGTGCTTTCTGAAACGGTTTCCCAGCAAGATGAGGAGTTGACCTCTCTGTCTGAGCAAGTAGCAGGGCTGGCTGATGCGTTAGGGCTAGAGCAATCGCGCGGGCGGGCGCTGAACACCAAGCTTGGCGAGCTTAACAGCGCGTTAACCGAGGCTGAAAGCCAGCGCATCGCCCAAGGGGCGCTGATTGCGACCCTGACCCAACAGCGCGACAATTTGCAAGGGCAAGTGCGCGAGAGCGCTAGCCGGATTACCGCATTCGAGGCCCAAATCGCTAATTTGATTTCAGAAAACCAAACGCTCGAAGGCACGGTCGTCGCGGCACAGGCAGAACTGGATGCCGAGGCTGAGGCCGCCAAGCTGGCCGCCGCCCGCACCGAGGCTCTGCGCGCCATGATCGCGGATCTGGAAACCGCACAGGCCAACAGCTCTGAGCAAACCTCGCAAATGCAAGCCCAGATCGAAAGTGCCACCCAAGCGCTGTTTTTGGCTGAAGCCGCCAAACGCGCGGCGCTAGCCTCGGCCTCCGACCGCGCCAGCGAAATTGCCGAACTACGCCAAGCGCGTGATGC
>JAJRRX010000424.1 GCA_024279075.1 Alphaproteobacteria bacterium
ACCCCCGGCCTTGGCTTGGTGCATTGGGTGAAAATGGCATATGGCGAAGGGGCCGAAGACATTTGGCGCGGGCTTTCGGATAACATCGTGACCGTCACCAAAGGCTGGACAGAGTCTTACGGCATGTTTTTGGAAGGCGAGGCGGATATGGTGCTGTCCTACACCACCTCGCCCGCTTACCACCTGATTGCCGAAGATGACCCAAGCAAATCAGCCGCGCTGTTTAGCGAGGGGCATTATTTACAGGTGGAAATGGCGGCCAAGCTTTTGAGCAGTGAGCATCAAGCGCTGGCCGATGAATTCCTCGCGTTTATCACCACCGATGCCTTTCAGAGTGTGATTCCGGAAACCAACTGGATGTATCCGGCAACGGGGGCGGCGGTGCCCGAGGGCTTTGGCCAGATGATCACCCCGACTCCTGTTTCAAAGTCGCTTTTGCTGTCGGACGCTGAGCTGGAAGTGTCGATCGACGAGTGGATCCGCGCATTAAGCCAGTGAGTAGACTGCCCAAAATATTGGGGCTAGCAGCGCTGCTCACGGTGGCGCTGCTGGTGCTGGCTCCGGTTGTGGCGCTGCTTTTACGGGCGGAATCCGGCCGAGGGGGCGCGGCTGTTTGGCCTGCCATTCGCTTTACCCTGCTACAAGCCAGCCTTTCGGCGCTCATCAGCGTCGGCCTTGCTATACCACTAGCCAAAGCACTGGCGCGTCGGGCGTTTTTTGGGCGCGCTTTGCTGCTGTCCTTGCTTGGCGCACCCTTCCTGCTGCCCTCCATTGTGGCGGTGCTGGGGCTTCTGGCTATATGGGGGCGCAGCGGGGTTTTTAGCGAAATGCTGGCCCCGTTTGGCCTCGGCCCACTGGACATTTACGGGCTAGAAGGCGTGCTATTGGCGCATGTGTTTTTTAACCTGCCACTGGCCACACGGATGCTTTTGCAAGGCTGGCGGGCGGTGCCATCCGAGCATTTCCGGCTTGCGGCCCAGCTCAACATAGCGCCGCGCGCGAGGTTCGCGCTTTTTGATATGCCCGTCTTGCGCGGCGCAGCACCCTCGGCGCTCTTGGTGATATTCATGCTGTGCATGTCGAGCTTTGCCGTGGTGTTGGCGCTGGGCGGCGGGCCAAAGGCCAGCACGATTGAGCTGGCAATTTACCAAGCTTTGCGCTTTGAGTTTGATCTTGCCAGCGCCGCGCAGTTGGCAATTGTGCAGTTGATTATTGGCCTAACCGCCGCTGCGCTGGCCTTTTACTTTGGCAAGGCCGCGCGCTTTGGTGGCGGGCTTGGTGCGCCGTTTCACAACTGGGACAGGCGGCGCGGCCTGCTGCTGCTGGACGTATTTATTCTCGCGATCGCGGTGGCTTTTGTTGGCTTGCCGCTGCTGGCCATTCTGGCCAAGGGGTTGGCTGGCTTGGCGGCGCTGCCCTCGGGGCTTGGCGCGGCTTTTGCCGTTAGCCTTGGGGTGGCTGCCGCCTCAACCACGCTGGCGCTGGGGTTATCCTTGGCCCTTGCGCAGCTGATTGAAACCAGCAAACGTGGCCCAGCTATCGAGTTGTTTTCACTGCTTCTTTTGGCCACTTCGCCATTTGTGATCGGCACCGGGTTATTCATAATCATCAACCCCTTTGCCAGCCCTTTTGCGCTGGCCCTGCCGATAACCGCGCTGGTGAATGCCGCCCTTGCCCTACCACTTATGCTGCGCATCCTTCTCCCTGCGCTGCGCCGCACAACAGAGGATTATGGCCGCCTTGCGGAGGGGCTAGGCCTTTCTGGCTGGGCGCGGTTTAAGCTGGTAACCTTGCCGCAAATCCGCCCCGAGCTTGGCTTCGCAACCGGCTTGGCAGCCGCGCTCTCGATGGGGGATCTTGGGGTTATTACCCTGTTTGCCCCGCCCGATGTACAAACCCTGCCGCTCTTGATGTATCGCCTGATGGGCAGCTACCAGATGGAGGCAGCTGCCGGGGTTGCCTTGGTGCTGGTTTCGAGCAGTTTTGGGCTGTTTTACTTGTTTGATAAAGGAGGCCGTGGTGCTGGTGCTTGAGAATTTGGAGATCGTGCAAGGGGGCTTTCGGCTGCGGGCGGATTGCCAGTTTCAGCCAAATCAAACCACGGCTATTCTTGGCCCATCGGGGGGCGGAAAATCTACCTTGCTAATGGCATTGGCGGGGTTTGTGGCGCATAGCGGGAGTGTGAGCTGGCAAGGCCAGAGCCTGCGTGAGCTTGGCCCTGCGGAACGGCCAATTTCGATGGTGTTTCAAGAGCATAACTTGTTTCCGCACTTGAGTATTGCGCAGAATGTCGGGTTGGGGCTACGGCCTGGCCTTAAGCTTTCGGTTGCCGAAAACACCCGCATCGCCGAAGCACTGGAGCGGGTTGGGTTAGCGGGCAAGGGCACGGCCCTGCCTCGCGCGCTTTCTGGTGGTCAACGGCAGCGGGTGGCGCTGGCGCGGGCGCTCTTGCGGCAAAAGCCGATCTGGCTCCTTGATGAGCCTTTTGCGGCGCTTGGGCCGGGATTGCGGCGCGAGATGCTGGACTTAGTCGAGGAAATTCGCGCCGAGCAGGGGGCGACGCTGTTGCTTGTAACCCATGCGCCGGAGGATGCGCGGGCGATTGCGGCGCAAGTTGGGTTTGTAGATGCGGGAAGGGTGGAAGCGCCGATGGAAACGGGGGCGTGTTTTGCCGCGCCGTCAACGGGGTTGAAGGGTTATTTGGGGTAGAGACCCAATGAAAAAGGGCGCGCCCAGTGGCACGCCCTATTCTATTCTCGTGAGCAAAACCTAGTCTTTGCGCTTGGCTTTAGCCCAGATCTTTTTGTTGGTCAGGTAAAGCAAAACCGCCAAGAAGCTAAGAAAGATCACCGCCACAAGGCCGGCTTTCTTACGCTGAATCAGCTTTGGCTCGGCGGTCCACATCAGAAAGGCAGACACATCTTTTGCCATAGATTCAACACTGTTTTCATGCACAGGCTCAAACTCTACCAGTTCATCAAAAAGCGGTGGAGGCATGCCGATCCAGCCGCCAGCAAACGCGGTGTTTTCATATAAAACAGC
>JAJRRX010000425.1 GCA_024279075.1 Alphaproteobacteria bacterium
AGTTGCAAGCGCACAGGGCGCAGTTCATCTCGGCATAGGAAATCCGGGTCAGCAAAGGCAAGTCGATAGGTCGGCGCGCGGGTTTGCGGGGTATCGACCACATCTTGTGATTTGGCAATATCGTGGCGGGCATCTGGAAAACGGCGTGGTTTGGGGCTCATGAGGTGGTCCTGCAATGGTGAGTATGCAGGATTGCAGATGTTGGCGGCAATGACTAGGGCGGAAAAGGTAATCCCAGCATCCATCACGCAAATATGAAACCGAACACGACGGCGCTTTCAGATGATGCGTTGGGGAAAAGCGTATACAGGGCAAAACATTTACACGGCGGCACTCACTACTATGCCCTGTATACAAAGCCACATATAGCCACAGAAAATGTTCGAATAAGGGAGGAATTGCGGCAAAATAAAGAATAATTGAATATGTTTGGTCTGCGCAGAAAAAAAGCGCCCTCCGTCAAGGGCGCCCTACTCTGCACTGTGTAATACTAAATGCATACAGAGCGAAATCACCACACGGCGGCACTCACAACAGTGCTCTGTATACCCTTATGCTTATACGGGTGAATTGGGGCGAAAAGAGGCGTCAAATTGGGCAAAAATGTGGTATTTTGCATAATATTTTTTACGGATTTGAAAGTTGTCTATGCCAACAAAAAAGCGCCCTCCGTCAAGGGCGCTAACTCAATAATGATACTACGGTGTACACAAAGCGAAACTCTTAACACGGCGGCACTCGCAATATTGCTCTGTGTACAAGCTTATATATAGGGGTGAATTGGGGCATAAAAAGGGGCGAATCTAGGCGAAAATGTGTTAATTCACTGATTCTTGAGGTTTTTGTTAAGAAAAACCTTAATATTTGATTAATTGCCGTCCGGCGTATCATCAAAACGGTCAGAAAGAATGCGCTCGGCATTGCCCTTTGGGTCTTCAAACTGGTTGTTTTTGACCGACCAGAAAAAAGCAAATAGGCCGATACCGCCGAGAATCAGGGAAATCGGGATGAGCACCGCGAGGATATTCATTTCATTTTTCCAATGCGCATGGAATTCAGGGATACCGTGATCGAACTGGCCGACATGGCAAGGGCCGCCATAAGCGGGGTGGCAAAGCCCGCCAGCGCCAATGGAACTGAGACCATATTATAAATTGCCGCGATGCTGAAATTCTCGATAATCCGTTTTTTCGACGCCACCGAAATCCGGTAAGCGTTGGCAACTTCCGATAGATCATTGCTAATGATGATCATATCAGCACTTGAGCGGCTGGCATCCACCGCTGAAGCGGGAGACATGGAAACATGAGCAGCGGCCAGCGCGGCGGCGTCATTTAATCCGTCCCCTACCATCAAAACCCTATGACCGTTTTTGGCCAAGGCATTAAGCGCATCCACTTTTTCAGCAGGGCTGGCTTGGGCTGTCCAATCGGAAATGCCTGCCGCCTTGGCGATATGCGCAGCGGCTTGCGGCACGTCGCCCGAAAGCAGCTGGACCGTGAGGCCAGCCTTTTGCAGCGCCTTAACCGTGGCGGCGGCCTCGGGGCGAATCTCGTCTTCAAACAGCAAGGCGCGTGGGGCGGCTTTGCCGACCTTGAGCCACACGGCGGTTTGGGCGGCGGGCTCAGCCCCGCACCAATCCGCACGGCCAAGGCGGACTTCTTCACCATGCAAGCGGCCTGAGGTGCCAAAACCGGGGCACTCGACAATGTTTTCGATTTGCAAGTCACTAGAAAAGGCCTTGGCAATGCTTTTGGAAAGAGGGTGCGCCGAGTGCTGCGCCAATGCGGCGGCGATATCACGGGCCTCTTGCGGAATGTCGCCGGCATTTACCAAGGCGGGTTTGCCCGTGGTCAGGGTGCCGGTTTTGTCAAACACCACGGTGTCTATCTCTGCCAGTCGCTCCAGCGAAACCCCGTCTTTGAGCAGCACCCCTTGCGCAAACAGCCGGCCCGAAGCCGCAGCCAGCACTGCGGGCACCGCGAGGCCAAGGGCGCAGGGGCAGGTGATTATAAGCACGGCGGCGGCGATGTTGATCGCCAAGCGCCAATCCCCCGTGGCAAAGCCCCAGCCGAGGAAAGCCAACAGGGAGAGGATATGCACGGCGGGCGCGTAAATATTCGCGGCCTTTTCCGCCAGCGAGGTGTATTTATTGCGGGTGGTTTCGGCGGTTTCCACCAGCCGCGTGATCTGCTTGAGCAAGGTCTCCTCGCCCAGCCCCTCGGCGCGAATTTTTAGCGGGCCGGAAATATTGAGCATGCCTGCGCGCACCACAGCCCCCTGCCCCACCGCTTGCGGCAAGGTTTCGCCCGTAAGCATCGAAGGATCGAGCTCGCTATTGCCCCACGTGACCACGCCGTCAGCCGGCAGGCGCTCAC
>JAJRRX010000426.1 GCA_024279075.1 Alphaproteobacteria bacterium
CGAAGGTGCTGCCCGCCCAAAAAGACGACTATGTGATCTGGGACGATGTGCTTTCGCAACTCGGTCGGCGGGTTCGCAAATCCCGCGAGACGTGGATTGTGCAGACCAGAGTTGACCGCAAGACCAAGCGCAGGACGCTTGGCGCTTGTGGCAAAATCAAGGTCGAGGCAGCGCGGGCGTTGGCGCAAGCTTATCTTGATGAAATGGCCAAGCCCGATACTGTCGCACATTCTGATACAACGCTGGCGGAGTTTTCTGAACGATTTCTAGAAGATTGTAGCGGCCAATGGAAACCTACCACCCTTAAGGGGCATCGTCACAATCTCACTGGCCAGATATTGCCATTCTTTGGAACGCGCCGTCTTGCTGGAATTGGGCGGGGTGATGTGCTGGATTGGCAACGTGGGCTTGCGCATTTGGCGGGCACTCGCAATCGAGCGTTGGCCGTGCTTTCATCGCTAATGCGCCATGCCGAACTAACGGGGTTACGTCCTCCTGGGTCCAACCCTTGTGCGGGCCTTCGCAGGCACAAAACCAGTTTTAGTGCTCAATACCTTGATGCAGCGGGATACCGCAAATTGGCGATAGCCCTGAGCGAGGCGGCGGGGGCGCTCCCCATCGAAGTTGCCGTAATCCGTTTTCTCACTCTGACAGGCGCTCGCCGTGGCGAGGTCGAAGGAATGACATGGTCGATGATCGACAAGAACCGTGTGGCCCTTCCTGATGCCAAGTGTGGGCCGCGCGCGATTTGGATGGGGCGGCCTGTGATTAAGTTGCTCGCCAGCCTGCCTCGAACGAATGAATACGTTTTCGCCAACCGCGATATTCCATCTTTGCGCGCCCAGGTCACAACATTGTGGAACAGCTTGCGCATTCAGATCGGTAAACCCAAGCTGCGCTTGCATGACCTGCGCCACAGCTTTGCCTCGGTAGCCGTGAATTCGGGGCTGGACCTTCAGGTGGTTGGCGGACTTCTGGGGCATTCTGATTTGGGCACCACGGCAGGTTATGCGCATCTGGACGAGAAACGCGTGGCGGCGGCAAGTCAGCGGGTTGGCTTGCATCTGGACGCCGCCTTGGCTCCGGTTAAACGAAAACGGAAAGCCAAAATTTATCAGGTTTATCTAATGTCCAAACTGAGCTTGGCCGCGTTTTGCAGCGCTAACAACCTCGATCCAACGCAGTTCCAGAAAGAGCTCGTGGAGTGGCGCAAATCCCAAAGCAAGCGGAGGGTCGGACAATGAAAACCCTCACCCTCCTCACCCCGCTGATGCTTTCTGGGATCAAACCAAAGCCCAAGGAGTTCTCGCTTTACGATGCTCAATGTGAGTGCTTGGCGCTGCGCGTTCAGCCAAGCGGCGTCAGGTCATGGGTTTTCTGGGACCGTGTCGATGCCAAAACAAGAAAGATCACGCTTGGCAGATACCCTGATATGACTCTTGAAGAGGCGCGCCAATCCATGCACGCGCATCAGTCGGGATTGGTCGCTTCAACGCCGTTATTGAATACAACAATAACCTTCGCCACCCTTTGCGAACGCTTCCTTTCTGCCAAGAAAGGCGTTTATCGCCCGTCCACCATAGGGCCGCTCAATGGCTATCTCCGCACCCAGCTTTTGCCCGCCTTTGGAAATCAGCAGATAGGCCGTATTCGAACACCCGAAATTGCCCGCTGGTTCCATGCCTATTCTCGCCTACGCGCTGGCGGGGCAAATCAGGCATTGGGCCATTTCACCACCATCCTGAACTGGGGTAAAGCGCAAGGGCATCTCCCCTATGACCTCCCAAACCCTGCCGCCCCCCTGCGCAGGAACCGCAGGACGGCACGCGGACGGATGCTCAACACAGAGCAATTGCGGGCACTATCAGTTGAGCTGAAAAAGGTAACCGCTCGCCATAAAATGTCCGCTCAAGCCATCCGCTTAATTCTGCTTACGGGTTGCCGTTCCGGCGAAATCCTGCGGCTACGCTGGTCCGAAGTTACAAAATCGCGGCTGCGGCTATCCCAAACCAAAACCGGTCCCCGCGATGTGCTGCTAAGTGCTGCTGCCAGTCAAATATTGAAGGAGTTACGAACTGGACGAAATTCCATTTACGTTTTTCCATCCAGAAAGAACCCCGACCACCCGCGCAGCTCAATCGACGGTCTCTGGCGCTGCGTTCGAAGCCGCGCTGGTCTGCCGGACGATATCAGGCTCCATGACCTGCGCCACACCTACGCCTCCCACGCAATCCTCTCGGGTGAAAGCCTGCCAATCACAGGCCGCCTTCTCGGGCATTCCAGCCCCCGCAGCACCCGCCGCTACACCCATCTGGATGGTAGCACCTTGGCCAAGGCCGCCGACAAAGTCGCACGGGAAATCGAGAAGATGATGGTGGGTGCGTGAAAAAGAGGAATGTTTAAGACTATGGGCTGGTCAATACCAAATTGATCAGCCCCGTCGACAAATCGGTTATTATCGGCTATTATCGGGTATGAAATCGAATATGCAAAGATAAACCCACATGAACGACCCAAACATATCCCTTGCCCACGACCTTGTAAAACTGGTTGCGGAAATTGATGAATTCAAAGGCCGATGGGAGGCGTTAAAGAACCTCTCACCAGATCGGCTTAATGCGCTTCGTAAGGTGGCGACGGTGGAAAGCGTCGGGTCGTCAACACGGATCGAGGGGGCGAAGCTGAGTGATATTCAGGTCGAAACCTTGCTTTCCAATATCGAGATGCAAAAGTTCGAAACGCGCGATGAACAAGAGGTCGCGGGCTATGCCGAGGCCATGGACCTGATCTTTCAAGCCTATGATGACATGCCCCTCACCGAAAATCATATCCGCCAACTTCATCAAGTTTTGCTGCGCCATAGCACCAAGGACGAACGGCATCGTGGGGACTACAAAAAACTCAACAACCATGTGGTGGCTATAGATGCTGACGGCAAAGAAATCGGTGTGATTTTTGAAACCGCCACGCCGTTTGAAACCCCACGCCTAATGGAAGAGCTGGTGCATTGGGCACGCAAAGCCATTGA
>JAJRRX010000427.1 GCA_024279075.1 Alphaproteobacteria bacterium
ATCGTTAATGAATACACCGGCCTAGAGGCGGTGCACGGGCTGGCGGGCACGCCTGATGGCCAATTCCTGATCGCGGGCAGCTACTCTGAGCGCGAACCGGGCATGCAGGCCGCCCCCAAGCCCGAGGGCGTGAGCGCCGAGGACCACGCCGCCCACCATATGGCCAGTGACCCGAACGCGGCGGAAGGGCCAGCCATGGTCAGCACCGTTTCCATTTTGCGCGCGGATACCGGCGAGCTTGTGCGCACGGTTGATGTGCCCGGTGCGGTGCACCACGTAACCACCAGCCCCGATGGGCGCTTTGCCGCCGTCACCCAGCCCGGTGATGATGCAGTCAGCGTGATTGACCTGCAAACCTATGAGGTGACGACCGTGAAAACCGGCTCCTTGCCGAATTATATGGTGTTTAGCCCGGATAGCAGCACGCTTTATGTGAGCAACGCGGGGGATGATAATATCGCCGTGATCAGCACCGTGCACTGGATGGTGCAAAGCCGCCTTGCCACAGGCACAGCGCCCGAGCATATGGTGATCTCGCCCGATGGGACCATGCTTTATGTGAACAACAATGACGATGGCACCGTGAGCGCGATTGCCTTGGCGACGGGCGCGATGGTGGCGAGCTATCCTATTGGCGCGCGCCTGCACGGGCTGGACCTTGTGGAAGACGGCAGTGCTTTGCTGGTGGCCGAGCGGGATGGTGACAATGTGGCCCGCGTGGACCTTGGCACAGGGGCTGTGAGCAAGCAGGCGATGGGGCCGTCGCCCTATCATATGACCACAATCACCGGCACGGGGCTGGCTTATGTAAGCAGCTCTGACGAGGCGGTGATGAAGATTATCCGGCAGGATGATCTCTCAAAGGTGGGGCAGATTGCGATTGGCGATGTGGGCCACCAGATGGTGGTGGTGCCGTAAATTCAGCCGCCTTGTGGGCCGGAAATCACCCTGTTTTTCGGCCTACTGATTGACCTCACTAAACTGGTTTAGTGAGGTCAATTGGTTTCAGGGTAAGCGATTGGTATTTAGCGGTTAATACAAGTAATGGCTTCTAAGTTTTTGCCACTTTCCGGCTGCGCTGCTCGCGATAAAAGGTAAACACACCGGTGCCTACCACAATGGCAATTCCCACCATCGTCCAGAAATCCGGATAATCGTTAAACACAAAGATCCCGAGCAGCAGCGCCCAGACCAGCACCGTATAGCGAAACGGCGACACAAAGGCGATTTCACCAAAACGCATGGCGCTGATCGAGGTCACATAGCCGATCAAAATAAAGCCCGCCGCAAACCCCAGAAGGGCAAAGCTGCCAGCGCTTACCGGAGACCACGGCTCGAAAAGCGCCATAATGCCCCCCGCCAGTGTAACCCCCGCTGCCGTAAACAGGGCCACAAACATCGAGGGGGTTTTGGCATGCAGCTTCGCCGCCATCAGGTCTCGCAGCGTAATAAACCCGACCGCCGCCATGGCCCAGAGCGCGTAGCTGTTAAAATCAACGCCACCCGGGCGCACGATAATCAGCACCCCGGCAAAGCCAACGGCAATTGCCAGATAGCGCCGCCAGCCCACTTTATGGCCCAAAAACAGCGCCCCCGCCAGCGTGACGGCCAGCGGCAAAGATTGCAGAATGGCTGTGATATTGGCCAGCGGCATGTTGATCAGCGCCGTCAGGTAGCAATAGG
Organism: Alphaproteobacteria bacterium; assembly: GCA_024279075.1. GTDB lineage: Bacteria > Pseudomonadota > Alphaproteobacteria > Rhodobacterales > Rhodobacteraceae > UBA3077. Next base: position 1,684 of record JAJRRX010000427.1, read on the forward strand.
TCGCCGCGATTTCGCCAAAGGCGCGCAGCAGGATGATTCGAAGCTCGCGCGCTGGCACCCGCACAAAAAGCTGGTGCTTATAATGGGCAAAAACCGCCAGCAGGGCCGTGGCCACAAGCCCGCGCAAAAACACGCTTTGCGCCAGCGCTACATCCTCTGCCACCAGCTTCATCAGCGTGTCGTTTACCACATATCCGGCCATAGAGAGCATCATAAAGACCGCGCCCCGAAGGTTGTCGCTTGCATTATTCATGTGTAAATCCTGAAAGGGTATGGCCCATCGGTAGCACTGATTTAAGCGCCCGTCACAATTATTTTGCCCGCCGCATTTACCCGAGGGAAAAACTCGTGTATTCCATGCCTGAGCGCGGGCGCACCTGCGCAAAACCAAAAAAGAGGGGGCCAAAATGGCTTTTACACTACCTGATCTTCCCTATGCCCATGATGCGCTGGCCGCTGGCGGCATGTCCAAGGAAACCATGGAATACCACCACGACCTGCACCACAACGCTTACGTGACCAACGGCAACAATCTCGTGGCCGGCACCGAGTGGGAAGGCAAATCGCTGGAAGACATTGTGAAGGGCACCTATGCCGCTGGTTCGGTCGCCCAAAACGGCATTTTCAACAATGCCTCGCAGCACTGGAACCACTGCCAATTCTGGGAGATGATGGGGCCAAACGGCCGCGCTATGCCGTCCGAACTTGAAACCCGCATCAATGATGCCTTTGGCTCGGTTGACGCGTTCAAATCCGAGTTTTCTGCCGCTGGCGCAGGCCAGTTCGGCTCCGGCTGGTGCTGGCTGGTGGCTGAAGCTGACGGCACACTCAAAGTAACCAAAACCGAAAACGGCGTTAACCCGCTTTGCTTTAACCAAACCGCGCTCTTGGGTTGCGATGTATGGGAGCATTCCTACTACATTGATTTCCGCAATGCGCGGCCTAAATACCTCAGCAATTTCCTTGACAATCTGGTCAATTGGGAAAATGTAGCCGAGCGGCTTTCCAACGCCTAATCGGGCGTGAAATAAGCAGAGGGCGGGTTTCGCCCTCTGCGCTTGGTAGGCCTTAACGAGGCCCCGAATGAAAACTCCATCTTTAGGCATAGTATCCATCTTGGCTGCCTCCATTATCTGGGGTCTTTCTGGCTTGTTTTACAAAGCCTTGGCCCATGTGCCGCCGATGGAGGTGCTAGCCCACCGCACGCTGTGGTCGCTGTTGTTCTTTGGCGTTATTCTGGCTTTTCGCGGGCGGTTTGGGGCCGTTTTCGCTGCGTTAAAATCTGCGCGCACTGTGGCTTATCTGGCCATTGCGGCGGTGATGATTTCGCTTAACTGGGGCGGGTATATCACCTCGATCCAGTTTAATTATGCGCTGGAAGCAAGCCTTGGCTATTACTTCTTTCCGCTTATGGTCGTGCTTTTGGCCGCGCTTTTACTTGGCGAGCGTTTTAGCACGGGCCAAGGGCTGGCGTTGGTGCTTATGGGGCTGGCCGTGGCCACGCTCACCTTTGGCCTTGGCGCCCCCCCATGGATAGCGCTGTTTTTGGCCAGCACCTTTGGCATTTACGCCTTGATCAAAAAACAGGTTAATGCAGGGCCAATGGTCTCGGTTTTTATCGAAGTGCTGCTGCTTTCTCCACTGGCGGCGGTGTGGCTTTTCGGGGCGCATAGCTATGGCTGGTCTACGGTTGCCCGCCCTTCGGGCTGGTTTGGCGCAAATATGCAGGATACTGTGCTGCTCATCCTTACAGGCCCGATGACAGCCGGCCCCTTGATCCTGTTTTCCTACGCCGCGCAAAAGGTGCGGCTCTCCACCGTCGGGCTAACTCAATACCTAAACCCAACCCTGCAATTTGGAGTCGCTGCACTGATATTTTCTGAGCCTGTCACCCGCTGGCACGCCATCGCCCTGCCCCTGATTTGGGCAGCTTTGGCGCTTTATTATATTGAAACCAAGCGGCGCGAGGCTAGCGCTCCCACACCTCCACGCGGCGATTGATACGGCGGCCATCGACAACCTCGTTGCAGCCCAGCGGTGAAAGCTCGCCATAGCCGCGCACCTCTATTTGCGCGGGCGGTATCGCCCCGCCCCCGGCTTGCAGCAAAGCGGCGCGCACTTGTTCCGCGCGGCTAAGGCTCAAGCGCTGATTGTTATCCCCCGGGCCTACGGAATCGGTGAATCCCATTAAAATAATGGTTTTATTCTGGAAGTCGGGCATCAGCATTTCTTTCACCAAACGTTCAATATCGGCTAAAGCACGGCTGTCCAGCTGCGCCGTGCCTTGTTCGAAACGAAAGGTGATCGACAGCCGTTCCGCTACGGCAAGGTCAGCCATCATCGCTTGCAATTGCACCAGCGTCATTTCCGCGTCGGTCGGCAGTGCCGCCGACAGGAACCGCAAACCTTGGTCATTGACCGGAATCTCTTCAATATCTTGCCCGACATATCCCGCAAGGTCGATCAGTTGCTGCGCTTCAACCCTCGCGAGATAGGCAATGAACATATCCACAATCGGCGGCACATCTTGAGTGTTTTTGTAAAGATATAGCCTGCGCGTAAAGGGGTATTCCTCTGCCTGAATAGTGAATTCGGTGGCCGGAGACTGGATATTACAGGCCCCCAACAAAGACGCTGGCCGCGCATTGGCACTATTGGAGTAGGACGTAAAACCAATACCGTTCAGGTCCGCGGCCACAGCATCGGACACCGCAGCATCGCTATCCAATGCGTTAACCTGCGGCGCAAACAGCTTGCGCGCCGGACGCATGAAAAACTGTGAAAACAACGCGCCCGTGGCCGAGTTTTCAGGTCGCACATACAGGTTTATCGGCCCCGGCGCACCACCTAGTTGCGCCCAATTATCAATATCTCCGGCGAAAATCGCGGCCAAATCGGATGATTTAATAATACGCACATTGTTTTGGCTCGACGTTACAACCACTATGCCGTCCAGCGCTAGAATATGCTCATTTACGGCGGCACGAAGATTACCAAGCCCGGCAGCACTAAAGGCGGATACTTCCGAAGGGCGCGCCACGCGGGTTGTGAGCGCCAAAGCGGCGTTGCCTGTCATCAGGTCTCGCAAGCCACTAGAGGATCCGCGCATATTAAACCCGATTTTGACAACATCCTCTCCCTCAGCGGTGGTAAACAAAAACTCCGGATTACCGTTTCCATCCGTTTGTTGAATGATATCAAGCCCCAACGATGCTGAAAAGCCATCCAGCAGGATCGGGATAAGGGTCAGCGCCAGTTGCCGCGAGCCGGAAACGGTAAATTCGGAATATTTGGGCAGCAAGCTTGGGCAGCCTTCGCCAACACATTCAACCGTGCCAGTTGCAACCGTCAGGTTGCCGATTTGCGAGGCAATTATGTAATACTCATTTGAATATTCGAGCAACTCACCAGTAACCGACAGGGTGCCGTCAATTGAATTGAGCGTGACCGTTTGGGCAAGTAAGCTGGAGCCAAACAGCGACAGCGTGAAGGCACTTATCAGTTTTAGTGTGCGTAAGTATTCCATAATTTCATTTCCAATTTGATCATCAACGGTGAAGCCTTTACTTTTCTTCTAATCGACACCGTCAAATCCTGATTCTTGCGAAAGCGAAGAAAGATAAGCCACCACATCTTCCACCTGCAGGGCGGTCAGGATGGTTTTGCCTTGAAAGGCCTCCAATGTCCTGTTGCCCGGGCGCGCGGTATAAAAAGCGGGCATAACCGTGCCCGTCCCCAAAACCACTTTAGAATCCACCATTATTGCGCGGATTTCTTGCTCGGAATACCGGTCGCCTATCCAATCAAGATTGGGGCCGATTTCACCAAGAAACTGCATGGCGGCAACATCGAAATTTGTGTGGCACGCCACGCAATTTCCGAGTTTGCGGTTAACAAATACTTCCAGCCCGCGAAACGGATCC
>JAJRRX010000428.1 GCA_024279075.1 Alphaproteobacteria bacterium
AAAATGGCGAAACGCTGGTATTCGGTAAGCGTCCTTTCGAATTTCGAAAAGAAAATCGCGGAAGCGATTGAAGAGGCTATTGTGCAAAAGGGCCTTGAGGACGAAATCGAGCAGGTTTTGGTGCCTACAGAAGAAGTTCTGGAAATGCGCCGTGGCAAGAAAGTAACGCGCGAGCGCCGCTTTATGCCGGGCTATGTGCTGGTGAAAATGGAGATGACCGACCGCGCCTATCACGCCATCAACAATATTAACCGCGTCACCGGCTTTTTGGGGGCGCAAAATACGCCGTCGCCGATGCGCGATGCCGAGGTTGCCCGCATTCTGAACCAAGTTGACGAGAGCGCCGATGCGCCGCGTAACTTGATCTTCTTTGATGTTGGTGAGCAGGTTAATGTGATCGATGGCCCGTTTGAAGGCTTCTCGGGCATGGTTGAGGATGTGGATCAAGAAAACGCCCGCCTCAAGGTGACCGTATCAATTTTTGGCCGCGCAACGCCGGTTGAACTCGAATTCACTCAGGTGGCGAAAATCACCTAGTGTTAACCCCGGTGGGAGGTTGGGCCACGGCTTACAACCGCACCACTATACCATGCCGCACTCGGCGGCGATGATGAACAAAGGAGGCCAACATGGCCAAGAAAATAGCTGGCACTATGAAGCTGCAAGTGCCTGCCGGTAAGGCAAACCCCTCTCCGCCCGTTGGCCCTGCGCTGGGTCAGCGCGGGCTGAACATTATGGAGTTTTGTAAAGCGTTTAACGCCAAAACCCAAGAGATGGAATCTGGTGCGCCTTGCCCGACGATTATCACCTATTATGTTGATAAATCCTTCACCATGGAAATTAAGACGCCGCCGGCTTCTTATATGCTGAAAAAAGCCGCCAAGGTAAAATCTGGTGCTGCTACGCCTTCGCGTGAGACCGTTGGTTCGGTCACCGTGAAGCAGGTAAAAGAGATTGCCGAAGCCAAGATGAAAGACCTGAATGCGGTTGACATCGAAGGCGCAGTCAAAATCATCATGGGTTCTGCCCGTTCGATGGGTATCGAGGTGAAAGGCTAAATCATGGCAAACGTAGGAAAACGCTTTGCAGCTGCGAAAGCTGCATTTGAAGGTAAGTCTGAGGTATCCGTTGAGGATGCGGTTGCGCTGGTAAAAGCCAATGCAACAGCCAAGTTTGACGAGACCGTAGACATCGTGTTTGCGCTGGGTGTTGACCCGCGCCACGCTGACCAAATGGTGCGCGGCGTTGTGGCCCTGCCTAATGGCACAGGTAAAACCGTTCGCGTGGCTGTATTTGCACGTGATGCCAAGGCTGAAGAGGCCACGGCCGCTGGTGCGGATATCGTTGGCGCGGAAGACCTGATGGAAAGCATCCAGCAGGGCAACCTTGATTTTGACCGTTGCATTGCAACCCCTGACATGATGCCAATCGTTGGCCGCTTGGGCAAAATCCTTGGCCCCCGTAACCTGATGCCAAACCCACGGGTTGGCACGGTAACAATGGATGTTAAGGCCGCTGTTGAAGCTGCCAAAGGCGGCGAAGTGCAGTTTAAGGCTGAAAAAGCTGGTGTTGTGCATGCAGGTATTGGCAAGGCGTCCTTTAGCGAGGCTGCGCTGGCCGAGAACGTAAAGACCATCATCAATGCTGTGAACAAAGCCCGCCCAAGCGGTGCTAAGGGCACATATATCAACAAAATCGCGCTTAGCTCTACTATGGGCCCGGGTGTTACGCTTGATATTGCGGCAGCGACTGCCGAATAAGAGATCCCCGTAAGGGGTTTGGGTGGGCTTACAGGCCCGCCTTTCGTCCGAGATAGTGGGTGCCGAAAGGCTTAATTGCCTGCTTGAGATGGAAGCAAAAGAAACTAAAAGGCCCTTGGCTTGGAGGTTTTGGCTGGTTCCGTAAGGACCAAGACGCTAGCACAAACGTGTTAGTGAAATTGAGCCGGAGGGGGTAACCCTTCCATATAATGGAGCAAATCTGTGGATAGAGCCCAAAAAGAAGCAGTGATCGGCGAACTCGGTCAAATCTTCAAGGACTCTGGTGTTGTCGTGGTTTCACGTTACACCG
>JAJRRX010000429.1 GCA_024279075.1 Alphaproteobacteria bacterium
CCTGTCTGCTGCGGGCATGAAATCGCCGGACATTTCCATTCTGTCAGACGAGTTTCTGGCGGAAATCCAGCAAATGGAAACAAAAAACCTGGCGCTGGAAGCTTTGAAAAAGCTACTGAACGATGAAATTTCCTCGCGCAGCCAATCGAACATCGTCGAGAGCAAGCAGTTCTCGGATCGGCTGGCCGAGGCCGTTGCGCGCTATCACACCAACGCCATCAGCACAGTCGAAGTTCTGCAAGAACTGATCAATCTTGCCCGCGACATCCGCGAAGCCAGGGGCCGAGGCGAGGACGAGGGCCTGTCTGCCGACGAGATCGCCTTTTACGATGCGCTTGCCCAAAACGAGAGCGCCGTTGATGTGATGGGCAACGACTCGCTCAAGATTATCGCCCACGAATTGCTGGAGGGGCTGAAAACCAACATCAGTGTTGATTGGTCCCGCCGCGATTCAGCCCGCGCCCGGATGCGGGTTTTGGTGAAACGCATTCTGCGCCGCCACGGTTTTCCGCCTGATTTACAGGACGCAGCTATTCAGACTGTTTTGCAGCAAGCCGAAGCTTTGTCGGAGCAGTGGGCGATTTGATTCAATTGAACTCAGAGGTCATCACATAAAGCCAGCATAGACGCGGCCCATCAGTTAATTCAATTTCTGGTTTGTTACAGGCTTCCTCCCAAAAAGGACACCTTATCCCGCACAAAAGGACAAACTATGGTGCACGCCACAAAAAGGAAATTGGTGGAGCCAGGGGGAATCGAACCCCCGACCTCTTGCATGCCATGCAAGCGCTCTCCCATCTGAGCTATGGCCCCATTTACGATGCGTTATTAAGCGGCATTTCCTTGGAGTTCAAGCTGAAAGTGCCAATGGCAGCAACTAATTCAAGTGCCGAAATATGCAGCTTAAAAGAGTGTCATTGAACCTTGAACTAACGCGAATTTTGCACTTTTAATCTGCAGGCTCGAAGGTCGCATTGATTGTCGCTCACCATGCAGCAAAGCGCAATGGCGGGCAAAAATGTTTTCATCTAAAATATCCTCTTTATTGCCGGTTTTCTTTAATTGTCGCAGCCCCGCGCCCGTTCTGTCGAAAAAACATCACCAAATCCCAATTACCCCTTGAACCCCCCCTAGATTCGCGGATACACCCATCGGCGGAGACGTGGCCGAGTGGTCGAAGGCGCTCCCCTGCTAAGGGAGTATACCGGGAACGGTATCGAGGGTTCGAATCCCTTCGTCTCCGCCACATTCTAAATCCGTTCCAAATCTTCGATGATATGCGATGCTTAGAGAATTCAGCGTTAAAAAAATCCGGCACCCTCAGGCCAGTTTTCGGCACCCACTGACGTGGCATACTGCGCGCCGCATGAACAACAAAGATTGAAGCCCCCCTACCGATGCGATAAGAAGTGCCAAACCTCCACATCGGTAAGGACTTTCAAAATGGCATCATACCAATACGTTTATCACATGGAAGGCGTCTCCAAGGCTTTCCCCGGTGGCAAAAAACTGTTTGAAAACATTCACCTGTCCTTTCTCCCCGGCGTAAAAATCGGTGTGGTTGGCTCTAACGGGGCCGGTAAATCCTCCCTGATGAAGATCATGGCGGGCATGGATAAGGATTTTCAGGGCGAGGCGTGGCTGGCCGAGGGAGCCAAAATCGGCTACCTCCCGCAGGAGCCAAAGCTGGATGAAAGCCTGACCGTGCGCGAAAACGTGATGCTGGCTGTGGCCGAAAAGCAGGCCACATTGGCGCGCTATAACGACCTCGCGATGAACTACTCCGAAGAAACCGCCGACGAAATGGCAACCTTGCAGGACCAGATTGACGCCGAGGACCTGTGGAACCTCGATAGCAGCATCGACATTGCCATGGAGGCCCTGCGCTGCCCGCCTGATGATGCGGACGTTTCCACGCTCTCGGGCGGTGAAGCCCGCCGCGTGGCGCTGTGCAAACTGCTGCTTGAGGCCCCCGATATGCTGCTGCTCGACGAACCAACCAACCACCTCGATGCCGAAACCATCGCGTGGCTGCAACAGCACCTGATCGACTACAAAGGCACCATCCTTTGTGTGACTCACGATCGTTATTTCCTTGATGATATCACCAGCTGGATCCTCGAATTGGACGGTGGGCGGGGCATTCCCTATGAGGGCAATTACTCAGCGTGGCTGGAGCAAAAAGCCAAGCGGATGGAGCATGAGGCCAAATCCGACAAGGCCAAAATGCGCACGCTGGAGCGGGAGCTGGAGTGGATGCGGCAATCCCCTAAGGCCCGCCAAGCCAAATCCAAGGCGCGGATTAATGCTTATAACGAGCTGGCCAACCAGTCGGAGCGGGATAAGGTTGGCAAGGCGCAGATCATTATTCCGAACGGCCCGCGCTTGGGCAATAAGGTGATTGAAGTTGAGGGAATTTCAAAGGGGTATGGCGATAACCTGCTGATTGACAACCTGAGCTTCAGTCTGCCGCCGGGCGGCATTGTTGGCGTAATCGGGCCGAACGGCGCGGGTAAATCGACGCTATTTCGTATGCTCACAGGGCAAGAGGAACCGGATGCGGGCACCGTAGAATACGGCGACACCGTAAAGCTCTCCTACGTTGACCAATCCCGCGATACGCTGGATGACAAAAAAACCGTGTTCGAGGAAATCTCCGACGGCCAAGACGTGATTAAGCTGGGTGATGCCGAAGTGAATGGCCGCGCTTATTGCTCCAGCTTCAATTTCAAAGGCGGCGCCCAGCAAAAAACCATGAACCTGCTTTCGGGCGGCGAGCGCAACCGCGTGCACATGGCCAAGCTCCTGCGCGAGGGCGGCAACGTGCTGCTGCTCGACGAGCCAACCAATGATCTGGACGTGGAAACCCTGCGGGCGCTCGAAGACGCCATCACCGATTTCGCCGGTTGCGCCGTCATCATCTCCCACGACCGCTTTTTCCTTGATAGGCTCTGCAC
>JAJRRX010000430.1 GCA_024279075.1 Alphaproteobacteria bacterium
GCCATGCAGAAAAAGCGCCGCGAGGAAGGTGGCTTTCCCGGGGCCGCGCGCATCCAGCGCGAGCTGGCCGAGGGGCCGAGCCGCAAGCTTGTGGGCATCAAGCCCGAGGGCCGCGCGCCTGCCCGCCGCGGGGTTGAGGTGGCGGACATGGCTGGCAACATCATCGGCAGCGTCACCTCTGGCGGCTTTGGGCCAACTTACGGCGGGCCGGTTTCCATGGGCTATGTCAGCGCGGCGCATGCCGCTGAAGGCACAGCCGTTCATCTTATCATTCGGGGCAAAGCGCGCCCTGCCACCATCATCAAACTGCCCTTTGTGGCACAAAATTACAAACGCTAGAAAGGGTTAAACCATGACCATTTATTACACCGAAGAGCACGAATGGCTGGACGTAGAGGGCGATACCGCCACGCTGGGCATTACCAAACACGCCGCCGAAGCGCTTGGCGAAGTGGTATTTGTAGAGCTGCAAGAGGTTGGCGAAACCTTTGATAAAGACGACGAAATCGGCGTGGTTGAAAGCGTAAAAGCCGCCTCCGAGCTTTACGCCCCGCTGGCGATGGAAATTGTTGAAGCCAATAGCGCGCTGGAAGACGAACCGGGCATGGTGAATGAAGACCCCGAGGGCAATGCGTGGTTTTACAAGGTTAAAATCGCTGATCCCGCCGAGCTTTCCAACCTGCTTGACGTGAACGCCTACAAAGCCCTGATCGACTAAACCTTACCGCCGAAAGCCCCCGCTTTCGGCGTATCTTTACCGGAGCCTGCCCATGCCCTTCGAGATCACAAAATACCAGCCTTATGATTTTGCCAACCGCCGCCATATCGGCCCCTCGCCGATTGAAATGGCGGAGATGCTTAAGGTGGTCGGGGTTAACACCCTTGACGAGCTGATTGACGAAACCATTCCGAAAAGCATCCGGCAAGAAGGCAAGCTCGATATTGGCAATGGCATGACAGAGCGCGATGTGCTGCACCATATGGAGGCCGTGATCGGGCAAAATAAAGTGCTGACCTCGCTGATCGGGCAGGGCTACCACGGCACCATGACCCCGCCTGTGATCCAGCGCAACATTCTCGAAAATCCGGCATGGTATACGGCTTACACCCCCTACCAACCCGAAATCGCGCAGGGCCGTTTGGAAGCGCTGCTGAACTTCCAAACCATGGTCAGCGACCTTACGGGCCTGCCGATCGCCAATGCGTCCTTGCTTGATGAAGCCACGGCGGCGGCGGAAGCCATGACTATGGCCAAGCGCGGCAGCAAATCCAAGGCCAACGCTTTTTTTGTTGATGACAACTGCCATCCACAAACCATTGAAGTCATCAAAACCCGCGCCGAGCCGCTGGGGATCGAGGTGATTGTTGACAGCCCCGAGCTGGAAATGGATGCGACGCGCGTGTTTGGCGCGATCTTCCAATACCCCGGCACCTATGGCCGCGTGAGGGATTTTTCCCCCTGCATTGCCGCGCTGCATGAGGCCAAGGGCATTGCCATTATGGCCTGTGATATTCTGGCGCTTTGCCTGCTGAAATCCCCCGGTGAAATGGGCGCAGATATCGCCATCGGCACCACCCAGCGCTTTGGTGTGCCTATGGGCTATGGTGGCCCGCACGCAGCTTATATGTCCACCACCGACAAGCTCAAGCGCTCCATGCCGGGGCGGATTATCGGGGTTTCGGTGGATGCCCGTGGCAACAAGGCCTACCGCCTCGCGCTGCAAACCCGCGAGCAGCATATCCGGCGGGAAAAGGCCAATTCCAATGTCTGCACGGCGCAGGCGCTGTTGGCTGTAATGGCCTCGATGTATGCTGTTTTTTATGGCCCTAAGGGGCTGAAGGCCATTGCCCAATCGGTGCATCGCAAAACCTCGCGCCTCGCCAAAGGGCTTGAAAGCCTCGGCTTCAAAATTGAACCGGAGGTGTTTTTTGACACCATCACGGTGAAGGTCGGCGCGCTGCAAGGCGTGGTTTTGAAAGCGGCGGTGAATGAAGGCATCAACCTGCGCAAAATCGGCAAAGACCGCATTGGCATTAGCCTTGACGAGCAAACCTACCCAGAAACCATCGAGGCCGTTTGGCGGGCTTTTGGCGGCAATATTAAAGACGACAGCGCCAAGCACCGTGAGTATCGCCTGCCTGAAAACATGCTGCGCACGGATGAATATCTGACGCACCCGATTTTCCACATGAACCGCTCGGAAGCGGAAATGACCCGCTATATGCGCCGCTTGGCCGACCGAGACCTCGCGCTCGACCGCTCGATGATCCCCCTAGGATCCTGCACCATGAAGCTGAATGCGACCGCCGAGATGATCCCGCTGACATGGGCGGGCATTTCCAACCTGCACCCGTTTGTGCCGCTGGACCAAGCCAAGGGTTACACGGCCCTCACCGAGCAGCTTATGGACCAGCTTTGCAAAATCACTGGCTATGATGCTATGTCGCTGCAGCCAAACTCGGGCGCGCAGGGCGAATATGCGGGGCTACTAACCATCCGCAATTACCATATTTCACGGGGCGAGGGCGAGCGGCATGTCTGCCTGATTCCAAGCTCGGCCCACGGCACCAACCCCGCTTCAGCCCATATGGCGGGCTGGGATGTGGTGGTGGTGAAAACCGCTGATAACGGCGATATTGATATCAACGATTTCCGCGAAAAGGCCGAAAAGGCGGGCGATAAGCTGGCGGCTTGCATGATCACCTACCCCTCTACCCACGGCGTGTTTGAGGAAACGGTGCGCGAGGTTTGCGAGATTACCCACAGCTTTGGCGGGCAGGTCTATATTGACGGTGCCAACATGAACGCCATGGTTGGCCTTGTGCAGCCCGGCAAAATTGGCGGCGATGTGAGCCACCTCAACCTGCACAAAACCTTCGCCATTCCGCATGGTGGCGGTGGCCCCGGCATGGGGCCAATCGGGGTGGGCAAGCACCTTGAGCCGTTCCTGCCCGGCAACCCGCAAGGCGGCGGCATTGGCCCTGTTTCGGCGGCTCCGATGGGCAGCGCGTCGATTCTGGTGATCAGCTGGGCCTACCTCCTGTTGATGGGTAGCGAGGGCTTAACCCAAGCCACCAAGGTTGCGATTCTCAACGCCAACTACATCGCCAAACGCCTAGAGGGTGCTTATGATGTGCTGTTCAAATCCGACATTGGCCGCGTGGCGCATGAGTGCATTCTGGACACCCGCCCACTGAATGAGTGCTGTGGGGTCAGCGTGGATGATATTGCCAAACGCCTGATGGATAACGGCTTCCACGCCCCAACCATGAGCTGGCCCGTGGCGGGCACCCTGATGGTGGAGCCAACGGAATCCGAGCCAAAAGCCGAGTTGGATCGCTTTATCAATGCGATGTTGGCCATCCGCACCGAAGCGCAGGATATCGAGGACGGCAAGATTGCCTATGAGGACAGCCCCCTGCACCACGCCCCGCACACGGTCGAAGACCTTGTGGGCGACTGGGAGCGCAGCTACACCCGCGAGCAAGCCTGCTACCCGCCAGGTGCCTTCCGTGTCGATAAATATTGGCCGCCGGTCAACCGCGTGGACAACGCATATGGCGACCGTAATTTGATCTGCACCTGCCCGCCGCTCAGCGAGTATGCCGAGGACTAATCCGGTTGCGCTTGGCGCAACCAGCGCCGCCGAGGCGGCGCGCGCTCGGGGCTGTCCGGCAGTGCCATTCGCGTTAGCCTCTAGGGCAGCACAGTAAAAACTCAGCCACCCGCGGTGAGGGCATAAGCGCGGCTGAAGTCGCGGTTTGCTAGGTCTTCTGGCGCGATATAAAACTCTATCACACCCATATCGCAATAAATAAAATTGACGCCCATATCACTATCAAGGAGCAGCAGGCGCACGCCTTGCCCTCGCGTGGCGTTGGTTTTATTTTGCGGATGGCCGAGCATTATGTGCTGAGATTGCCCAGCATTCGGGCGCAGGAAGCTGTCGACAGCAGCAAAAAGACTTTCGGGCAGTAATTCAAGTAGGTGTGGCTCTGTCATTGCCCTTTGGGCCACCTTAAGAAGCCCTTGGAAGAGGGGGTGTTCCGCCACCGCGCCATTCGCCAAAATCCAATCTCGGAATTCTTGCGAGAGCGTAGGGCCGGGGCGCGCATTTTCCGAGACAATTTGCCATTTGCTGGCCACGGCCTCAAGCGCGGCAATGCGCTTGGTGAGCACCGCGATCTTTTCCTCGGATTGCGCAATTCTTTTGTCCCTATCAGCCTCGTTTGCAAATTTGGCACGATCGCGATAATAGCTGGGCATACGAGCTTCTTGCATCAAATCAATGCTGGGTTTTTCTATTATTTTTTGCATAACGCTGTGCATCACCGCACCGCAAAAAGGGAAGTTCGGGTCACGGGTTACCGGATTTGACCATGTATAAACATAACGAAGATGACCCTCGGCGTTGCGCAGCGAGATGCCTACAGCGTCCTTTTGCACGGTTGTTTCAATCAGGCTTGTCGGCTTTTCATGCGGAGGCGGCGGAAGGTGGCGCCGAATTTCGGCATAGTGTAATTCTTCCGCCATATCACTTTTAAGCCAATTCGCATGTATATACTCGGTTTCATAGCTGCGCATCTTATGGCCGGAGATTGGCCAATTCGGATAGGTTTTTGACGCTCGGGTGCGCGTAAACTCCCGTTTCTTCCCCCTCGGAATGGCCGATTTCAGGCAGGTCATTTGGCAAGGGGCTTGGAGCGGCAACCTGGTGGGTAGCGGGCACATAAATCACGCGGGTGGTTTCTGTATTGTCTCCCCAGTCCATATCCTCGTTGATATCGGCAAAGAAGAGCAGCATCCCGTCTGGCGGTAGGGGTGTTTTTGTTTCAATGCTTGGCATTTCGGCACAGTCAATCTGGGCAAGAAAGTGCAATGGCAGGTTGTTTTTTTCGTGCCGTGGCCACGGGGTGTGGGCTGGCAGGCTGGGCCGCCCGCCCAAATGGCTGTTACCTTGATGCGGCGTGCCAACCGGCCATAGGCGCTTGAGGTAAACCGCATTCAGGGCCGCCGCCTCAAGCTCGGCCTTTGCCTTAATCGGGTCCGGCGGGCCTTGAAATACAGGCTCACTGGGCTTGTGGGGCGCTATATCTACGTGTCGCATGGCCTTGCCTTGCGCGCGAACCTCTGCAAGGGAGATCATTTTCGATGGCAAGGGGGGGGTAGTTTGCAATCTCTGCCACTATGTCGGCCATCCACTTCGCGCAGCTAGGGTCAGTCATGCGAAGGATTGAAAGCGCAGTTTCATCCTGCAAAAGCCTAGCGAGCAGTACTAGATCACGCTGCACTCTAGGGCGCAAAGCGCGGATTGGGTTTTCAGATTGCGAAACGGGAAACATGCCTACGTCAAGGAGGCGGATCGCTATGGCCTACCGAAGATACGCCACGCGCTTATTCTGGTTTGGCTTCCACATCTCGATCTGCGCAACATGATAAGCACGTTCAATCCAGTCGAAATCGGATTTCGGGGCAACGATATTGGAAAGCAACCTGTTCCGTGCGTAGCGCAGTTTTTTGCCACTGGGATCCCGCCGGGAGCTATGCCGGAAAAGCAACCAGATGACTGCAATAAGAATGGGAATAGCCAAGCCAAGAACCGTCGAAATGATCGCCGATTTGACCTCTGCACTCACAAAAGCAAGCAAAAAAACCAGAAGTGCGATTTGGTAGTATCGATCAATAATCATAGGGCTCGTTTCATTTTAGTCATAATCAATAACTCGCGAAACTCAACAATATACTTATAGGTATGTTCTCGCCTCGCCCACGCCCATACATTGCTAAGCTCGGCAAGCCAAGCCCAGACCACATAAAAAAGGCGGCACCATCGCGCCGCCTTTCACTTTGCAAATGAGTGTGGCTTAAGCCGTCCACTCCATAATTTTCATGCCAACAATGCCGCCGATCACCAGAAAAGCGAAGGTAATAAAGGAGCCCATGGCGAGGGTTGAAACACCCGTAACGCCTTGGCCCAAGGTGCAGCCAAGCGCCAGCACACCGCCGATGCCCATCATGGCGGCACCGATGATATTGCGCGCGGTATCCGCTTCGCCGTTAAATGTCCGCAGCCGCGTATCGCGCTTGATCACCGAGCCGACAAAGCCGCCAAGCAGGGTGCCAAGCAGCACCGCCACGGGGAAGGCCATGGTTTCAAAGGCGGTGAAGCGCATCAGGTAATCCAGCGTGGAACCGCTGGGCTGCACGAAGGTCAGCGAGGTGAGCGCCACGGGCACATCGGCGAAATCGTCTTGCGCGAGGCCGGTAAGCGCCCAGCCGGCCACGGCCAGTAGGCCGATGCTGACGCCAGCGAAAATATGCGTAGGGGAGGAAATGAACTTCTTGTTCAGGAACACATAGCCCAGCATAAGTGCCGCCACGCCGATGAAGGCATAAAGCTGAGCATCGGCGGCATCCATGCCGCTAAGCTTGGCCAATAGGTCACCAAAGCCTTGCCCTGCCATGCCGCTATCAGCAAGGTTGACCGTGCCAAAGCCCACGAACCATACCCGAAGCGGGCCACGCAAGCCGCCGATGGTCATGAAGGCGAACACGCCAACCACCACCAGCACCAAGAGTGAGCGCAAATCGCCCGAGCCTGCGCGCACGAGGTTGCGGCTGACGCAGCCAGCAGACAGCACCATACCGATGCCAAATATAAACCCACCTGATACAAAGCCGATCCATGTAAAGTTGGGCGTTAGGAAAATACTGTCTCGTGGGTTCATCACTCCCATTTTTTGCAGCACAAACACCCCGACCACCGCCGTAGCCCCCGCCAGCACCCAGCTGCGAAACCGCCGCCAGTCGCCAAAGTTCACGAGGTCCGACACGGACCCCATGGCGCA
>JAJRRX010000431.1 GCA_024279075.1 Alphaproteobacteria bacterium
GCTCTGGTTTATCATCATCGCCCATATTATCATGAGCTGGCTGGTGAACTTTCAGGTGCTTAACATCCGCCAGCCCCTTGTGGCCCAAATCTGGTATGGCCTGAACCGGATATTGGAGCCGATCTATAGCCGCATCCGCAAATTCCTGCCGCCGATGGGGGGGCTAGACCTCGCCCCAATGGTGCTGATCTTTGGCATTTTTGCGCTGCGGGTGATCCTCGCCAACAATATCGGCGCGTTTGGATGACCTCGTGCAACGGTTGACCCCGTGGAGCGGATGACCCCGTGGCGAGTGGTGGATGGCGGGCTGGAACTCGCCCTGCGCCTCACCCCCAAAGGCGGGCGCGACCAGATAGATGGCATAAAAGCCGACCCTTCGGGAAAACCCGTTCTAAGCATCCGCGTAGCGGCCCAGCCGGTAGATGGTGCCGCCAACAAAGCCCTGCTCAAATTTCTCGCCAAAGCCAGTGGTGTGCCCAAATCACGCATCCGGTTTATCTCGGGCGGAACCAGCCGGATAAAGCGGCTGATGCTGGACGGGGACGGGGCGGAAATTGCCAAAAAGCTGGAAAGCTTGGCAAAAAGCTAACCCCATCCCCACCGAGCGTAGCGAGGCCACGGCCAGCGGCAGGCATTTTCAGCTTGTCTGAAAATGTGCTTTGGCCGAGTGGGGGTTTACCCCCGCAGAGGCCAAAGCAAACCCGGAGCTACTGGACAGCTCCGAGCGTGCACCAAGCGCAACCGGTGCTTACCGCACCGGTTCTTTCATCGTCACCAACTCCTCAGAAGCCGTTGGGTGCACCGCCACCGTGCGGTCAAAATCCTCTTTCGTGGCCCCCATTTTTACAGCAATCCCCGCGAGCTGGATCATCTCGCCCGCCGCAGGCCCGATAATATGGCAGCCAATCACCTTACGGCTGGCCTTCTCCACGATCAACTTCATCAGCATGCGCTCATCCCGCCCCGCCAACACATTGGCCATAGGCCGGAAGGCAGCACGGTAGACCTCGATGTCGAAATCCTCCCGCGCGTCTTCTTCCGTGTAGCCCACCGTGCCAATCTCCGGCTGCGTAAACACCGCCGTAGCGATAAACTCGTGATCCACCGCAGTTGGATTATCGTTAAACACTGTTTCCACAAAGGCCATACCCTCGCGGATGGCCACCGGCGTAAGCTGCACGCGGTCTGTCACATCGCCCACGGCATAAATGCTGTCGCAACTAGTCGAGGAATAACGGTCCACCATCACTTCGCCCTTGCGCCCGAGCTTCACGCCCGCATTTTCAAGCCCCAATTCTTCGGTATTGGGCACGCGGCCCGTGGCATAAACCACCTCGTCCACCACCTTCACCGACCCATTGGTGCAGGTCACATGCAGCCCATCTTCTTTCTTGGCAATCTCCACCACATCAGTGCCAAGGTGCAGGTTAACCCCCTTGCGGATCATCTCGTCAGCCACATGGCCGCGCACCTCGCCGTCAAAGCCGCGCAAGATTTGTGCGCCACGGTAAAACTGCGTTACCTCAGCCCCCATGCCATTAAAAATGCCCGCAAATTCACTGGCGATGTAACCGCCGCCAACAATCAGCACCCGCTTGGGCAGCTCGTCCATCAAGAAGATGTCACTTGAGGTAATCACATGCTCCGCGCCCTTAACATTGGGCACAAAAGGCCGTCCACCCGTGGCCACCAATATCCATTTTGCAGTAAAAGTCTCGCCGCTTGAAAGCTCCACTGTGTGGCCGTCTTTCACCACTGCGCGGGCGTCAAACACCTGCACGCCATTGCCCACAAGCCCCTTGCGGTAAATTGCCTCCAGCCGGTCCAGCTCATCATCTATTTTGCCAATCAGCTTGCCCCAGTCAAAGCTGCGGTTACCAATCGTCCAGCCAAAACCCTCGGCATCATCCATCATTTCCGCGTAACCTGACGCATAAACCATCAGCTTTTTGGGCACACAGCCCCGAATAACACAGGTACCGCCCATGCGATATTCCTCGGCCAGCGCCACCTTGGCCCCGCCCATGGCCGCCACACGGCCCGCGCGCACGCCGCCCGAGCCGCCCCCAATCACAAATAGGTCAAAATCGTAGTCCATCTAGGCCCCCGGCACATAAAGAGAATTTTCACTTGGCATATGCACCTTTGCGCGCCCAAGGTCACCCCTGTCACGGTCATATGTGTGCACATTTCCGTCATCATAGCCCACCAGCACAGTGTCAGCCATCAGCACAAACAGGCCGGTTTCCACCACGCCCGGAATGCGGTTCAGCGTTTCGGCCAGCCCGCGCGGGTTGCCAATGCGGTTGAGGTGAAGATCGAGGATAAAATGCCCCTCGTCAGTCACATAAGCTTCGCCATTTTCCGCCCGCAGGCTTATTCGGCGGTTACCCACATCGGCACCGACAAGCACTTCTTCGACCGTGCTTTCCGTGCTGCGCCAGCCAAATTTCACCACCTCGATAGGCAGCGGAAAGGCCCCGAGCGTATCCACCTGCTTGCTGGCATCCGAAATCACCACCATTTGGTTACTGGCGCTGGCCACGATTTTTTCCTGCAACAGCGCTCCGCCGCCGCCCTTGATCAGGTTGAGGTTGGCATCAAATTCATCGGCTCCGTCAACCGTTACATCCAGCCAGCCCGCATCCTCCAGCGTGGTCAGCTTTATGCCGAGGCTCGCGGCTAAATCCCGCGTGCGAGAGGAGGTCGGCACACCGATAATATCCAGCCCCTCATTGTTCACTTTACCCGCCAAAAGCTGCACAAACCACGCAGCGGTAGAGCCCGTTCCCAGCCCCACTTTCATCCCCGGTTTAATAAATTCAAGCGCGGCCCTGCTGGCCGCATATTTGCCCCTGTCCGAGCCTGTCAGCTTGTCGGTCATAATTTCATCCCCTTCGCCGTGAATGCACTTGCAATCGTCGGGTTCGTGCCCGCATGGTGCCGCAATATAGCGATAATCGGGCAAAACCCAAGGGGAAAGCATGTTTCTCA
>JAJRRX010000432.1 GCA_024279075.1 Alphaproteobacteria bacterium
CAGCACAAGGCCGTCGCCAACTTTTCCCGCCGAAGCCAGCGCCTTAGGGCCGTAAGCCGCCACCCAAACCGGCAGCTCATAGCCATCAGCCCAAGGAAGCGTAACCGGGTTGGGACATTCGCCATATTGCTTTTCTTCGCCCCTAATCAGGCCCTTCACAACATCCACAAACTCTTCCAGCTTCGCCAAAGGCGCGGGCTTTTTGCCCATCACCCGCACGGCGCTATCCCCGCGGCCAAGGCCAATGTCAAACCGGCCCTCGGATTGCTTGGCAAGCGAGCCAAACAGGCTGGCCGCCACCGACCAATCGCGAGTGTTGGGGTTAGTCACCAAGGGGCCAAAGCGCATGGTGGTGGTGTGCTCCATCAGCATCGCCATGGCTACAAAGCTCTCGCGCCACAGAATGTGGCTGTCATAATACCAGCAATATTCAAAGCCCGCATTCTCGGCTTGGCGCACCAGTGCGCGGGCGCGTTTGGGTTCTACAACCCCTTTAAATGTAATTCCGAATTCCATAATTCCTCTCCTTTTGGTTTAGGTATCTGGCGCCCAAATTTTGAGCCCCGCATGTGAAAAAGGCACTGCCTTTGAAATGTTCAGCCGTATCAGGATCGGCGTAAGCGCCTCAATGCAGCGCGCGGCCGAAGCCCCGCCTGCGTTATAGGCCGTAACCCCGAGCTGCTCGACCAAAGCAATCACCTTCTTGCGCGGCTCCAGCTTGTTGCCGCACACGAGGATGTCACAGTTTATCGCATGGTCGAGGTCGTTCAGGGTTTTGGCCGACACATTATGCAGCGCGCCCACCACGGGAATATCCGGCCCCAAAAGCGCCTGCGCGGCTTCCGTAGCCGAGCCTTCGAGCGGCATTTCTACCAGCTTCGGATCATTGGGCGAAAGCGGCACCACGATATCGACCAAAATCTTGCCTGCAAGCCCGCCTTTCAGCGCCTCAAGCGTGGCATTATGCGCCGAAAACGGCACCGCAAGGATGACCATTTCGTCCGCCGCCGCAACCGCGCCCGCATTGTCAAACCCTTCAATCAGCGTGGTGCCCAATATAGCGTTCAGCTCGGCCACAATCTCGGTGGCGCGCGCCCCGTCTCTTGAGCCTAGAGCCACCTGCACTCCGGCGCGCGCAAACCGCAGCGCTAGGCCTTGGCCTTGCGGGCCTGTGCCGCCAATTATCGCAATTTTGGTCAAAATACATTCTCCTTGTTAGGGCGAAGGATATCCGCCGCTTTATCATTCGATGTTACCCACTTGAGGCCGCGAAAGCGCACAACGGGGGTTTGGGTCGCTTTCCCCACCACCAGCCCACTGGCGGTGGCCAGTTCGTCGGCAAAGGCGGGTTCTGTCACCGACAGTTCACGCCCGTAAGCATCCCGTTTGCCACCCTCATGCACCGTCGCTGGCACCCCCGCCAACCCTATCGCCACGTTCACCTGCCCCAGCCGCCACGGCCGCCCGAAGGTGTCGGTAATCACCACGCCAAGCCGCACTCCGAAGCGCGCCTCCAGCCCATCGCGGAGCCGCCGCGCACTGGCGTCAGGGTCTTTGGGCAGCAAAATAACGGTTTCATCAGCCCCCGTATTGCTTTCATCCACCGCCGCATTTGCGCTGATAAACCCGAGCCGATGCTCACAAATCATCACACCTTCATTTTGCCCGGGGTGCCTAAATGTCTTCACCACCCGCGCACTTTCGCGCAAAATCACCTCGACCTTACGCGGATCTTTGTTCAGCTTTTCAGCATAGCCTAGCGCCTCAGCAGACGGCGTAACGCTGGCCAACGCCACCACCTGCCCCTCGGCCTTCGAGAAAATCTTGTGCGCCGAGGTCAGAATATCGCCATCTTCCAGCCCCAGCGGGGCCAGTGCATCACCGATGATCTGCACAAGGTCATCGCCCGCTTGGATGTCCGGAATTTGCGGAACCGCCAATAGCTCTAGGCCCATTCCACCCCCCTGACCCGCGCCAAATCAGCGCTGGTGTCGATGTCATAACGGAAGCTCTCCAGCGGGATAATCGTGCAAGACAGGCCCGCCGCCGCGCGCTGGTGGGCAAGGAAAGAGTCCTTCCCGTAATGAAACGAAATCGCATCCGGCGGCGAGACCAGCAGCGCATTGGTGCCGCCGTCATGGGCAGGCGCAATGCTCACGCCTTTGCCGAGCGCCAACAGCCGCGCAAGGTCCGCCGCTGACGGGTCCGCCAAGTCAGCCGGCAGCACACAAATCGCCCTGTAGCCCTGCACCACGGCCCAAGCCGCGCCCTCGGTCACGGCCTCATTCAGCCCGTAGCCTTTTTGCCGCAAAAAATGCTCCTGCACCTCCGCCGCAATCACATCACTCTCGCTGACCACCAGCACATCCACCTCGGGCTGTGCCTCGGCCAAAAAGCCCAGCATCCGCCGAAACAGCGCCATGGCAAGGCGCGCCCGCACCGCATCGGATAGCACCTCGGCCAGCCGAGACTTTGCCACCTCAGGGTCCTTCATCGGGATGATAAAGAGCAGGTCTTTCATGCCATCGCCCCTAGAATGCTCGCCGCAAGCGCTTGCTTCTCAGCGCGCTCGGTCATCAGAGTCTGCAGCACAGTGCAGCCTCGCCCGAGCGCCATGATTTGCGGCTTAAGGGCAGCGTCCAGCGTATCAATCACCATATGACCCAGCAGATCGCCATAATACTCCGCCACCCCAAGCGCATCGACCCGCAAGCCAAGTGCTTTCATCATCCGGTCAGCAGGGCCTTTTACAACTTTGCCCGCAATTAACGGGCTAACGGCGGCCACCTTGGCTCTCGCGGCCAGCACAGCTTCACGAATACCCTGCACCTCCAGAATGGGGGTGATCGACACCAGCGGGTTACTCGGCGCCAGCACGATAAGGTCGGCCTCGGCAATGGCAGTCAGCGCCGCCTCTGTCGGCTTGGCCGCCTCAATTCCGCTATATGCCAGCTCCAAAACTTCGGGGCGGCATTGCTCCCTTACAAAATATTCCTGAAAGGAAAGCCAGCCTTCCGCCGTGCGCACGCGGGTTTGCACCACGTCATCGGTTGGCAGTAAAATCTCGCTTTGCACCCCGAAGGTTTTTGCCACATGGGCGGCAACTTCGCTGCGGCTTTGCCCTTGAGCCAAGGCGGCACTGCGATAAATGTGCAGGCCAAAATCACGATCCCCCAGCGTCATCCATGTCTCGACCCCCAGCTCATTTAGCACACTCAAAGCGCGGTGGCTTTCATCGGCCACGCCCCAACCTTGGGCGCGGTCAATCTGCCCCGCCAAACTATAAGTGAGCGTGTCGATATCGGGGCTAACCCACAGCCCGTGGAAGGCCGCGTCATCGGCGATGTTGCCGATCACTGAAAGCTCCACACCCGCAAGCCCATCAAAGCCCTCAGCCATTTTGGCCCCGCCAACCCCGCCTGCCAGAAGCGTGACTTTCATCAGACCGCCTCCTTCAAGAAGTCCGGTAGATCGGTCATGAAATCCAACGGCTCGGCATCGCGCTCGACCAGCGGTTCCTGCCGCGCTGGGTTGTGGGTGGCGAACTCCTCAATCACCTCATAGCGCGTGTTGCGCTGGTAAGGCACGCGGCCCGCCGCGCGGATGATTTGCACCATCTCGAAGGCCGTAACCTCTTGCCCATGCTCACTGCCCGCCGCCCGCGAGATGCTTTCATTCATCAAAGTACCGCCAAAATCGTTGACGCCCTTGCTAAGCATCCCCTGCGCCCGCTCCGGCCCGAGCTTGGTCCAGCTCGTTTGAATATTATCAATCTGCCCATGCAGGAAGATCCGGCTCACGGCGTGCATGGCTTCGACCTCGTCCGCCGTCGGGCCGGGGCGGACTTTGCCCGGATTATCGGTATAAAGCGGGCTGTCATAATGCACGAAAGAAAGCGGCACCAGCTCGGTGAAGCCGCCCGTTTCCTTTTGGATATCGCGCAGCAGCGCCATGTGGGCGGCCCAGTGTTCGGGGGCGTCGACGTGGCCATACATGATGGTCGCCGTGGTCGGCACATTCAGGCTATGCGCGGCGCGAATAATCTCGACCCATTTGACGGTGCTGAGCTTGTCTTTCGTCAGCAATTTCCGCACCTCGGTATCCAGAATTTCCGCCGCCGTACCGGGGATGCTGCCAAGCCCGCACTCCTTAAGGTCCTGAATAAAATCCGCATAAGACATCTTGGTCTTCGCCGCCCCATACCAAATCTCAAACGGCGAGAAGGCGTGGATGTCCATGTCGGGCATATCGGCCTTAATCGCCCGCACAATATCGCGGTAATACGTACCGGGCATTTTCGGGTGGATGCCGCCTTGGATGCACACCTCGGTGGCCCCTCGGCTCTTCGCCTCGCGCGCCCGCTCTACGATGGTGTCGAGCGTCAGCCACTCTGCGCCCTCATCCTCGCGCCGCTTGGCAAAGCCGCAGAAGGTGCAGCCCATATAGCAGATATTGGTGAAGTTGATATTGCGGTTGACGACAAAGCCCACGCGCTCCCCGTTCACCTTGCGCCGCAGCCCGTCAGCTACTTTGCAAATCGCTTCAAGCTCCGCCCCCTTAGCGCCATAAAGCTCGGTGGCCTCGGCTTGTGAAACCTCGCGGCCCTCGGCCACACGGTCAAGAATTCGGGCAACGGAATGGCTCATGATGTGGCTCCTAGGCACTGAAC
>JAJRRX010000433.1 GCA_024279075.1 Alphaproteobacteria bacterium
AAGCGAGTCAATAACAACGGCTTATCACGTTACATTATAGTGGGCTACCAGCGAAGAGTTGCCGCACCCCAGGCCAAACCGCCGCCAATGGCCTCCATCAACAGCAGGTTTTCGCGTTTTATTTGCCCGCGCTCCACTGCAACGCTCAGCGCCATCGGGATGGATGCCGCCGAGGTATTGCCATGATCTTGCACCGTTTGCACGATTTTATCCATGCTCACGCCCATCTTTTTGGCGGTGCGGGCAATGATGCGCAGGTTGGCTTGGTGGGGCACAACCCAGTCGATATCCTGAGCCGTAACCCCTGCGGCCTCCATTGCCACCTCACCCGTGGCCACCAGTTTTTTAACCGCGTGCTTAAAAACTTCCTGCCCTTGCATGCGCAAAACGCCGGTGGTTTGGGTGCTGGAAACCCCGCCATCTACATAAAGCAGGTCATTATAAGCGCCATCTGAGTGCAGATCGGTGGAAAGGATGCCACGGTCCGCCGCACCGCCTTCGCCCTGCTGCGCTTCAAGTATCAGCGCCCCTGCGCCATCGCCAAACAGTACACAGGTGCCGCGATCCGTCCAATCCATAATGCGAGAAAACGTCTCGGCGCCCACCACCATCACCCGCTTGGCCTGCCCTGCGATGATCATGGAATTGGCGGTGGAGAGCGCATAAATAAAGCCCGCACAGACCGCCTGAATGTCAAAAGCAAAGCCGCCGTTCATTTGCAATGCATGTTGCAGCTTGGTGGCAGTGGAGGGGAAGGTCTGGTCGGGCGTAGCGGTAGCCAGCACAATGGCATCTAGGTCGCGCGCTTCAATACCCGCGCTCGCCAGCGCGTTGCGCGCGGCTTTAATGGCAAGGTCTGAGGTTAGCTCGCCCTCAGCCGCAAAATGCCGCCGCTCGATGCCGGTGCGGGCGCGAATCCACTCGTCTGACGTGTCGAGCGTTTTTTCAAACTCGGCGTTTTCGACCACGCGTTCGGGAAGGTAATGCCCGCAGCCAATGGCCACGGCTCTTGTCACGCTCATATCGGCGCCTCGTCTATGTTGGAAAGCATATCTTTACTGGCCGCCAAGCCAGAAGCAACCCGTGCCGAGAGCTTTTCGGAAAAATCATTTTGCGCGAGGTCATAAGCCAGCTTTATCGCCGCTGCCACGCCCGTAGCATCGGCCCCACCGTGGGATTTAACCACCGTGCCGTTAAGGCCAAGGAAAACCCCGCCATTGGCGCGGCGCGGGTCTATCCGGTTTTTCAACCGCTTTAGCGATGTCAGCGCAAACAGCGCCCCGAGCCGTGAAAGCAGGGTGTGGTTGAAGGCGGCTTTCAGCAGGTCGCTGACCTGCCGCGCCGTGCCTTCAGCGGTTTTTAAGGCGATATTACCGGTAAACCCGTCGGTCACCACAATATCGACGCGGCTAGAGGGGATATCGGACCCCTCAACAAAGCCGACAAACTGGAAATCAGACGAGGTGGCGACGGTGCCGATCAGCTTGGCCGCGTCTTGCAGCTCCACCCGCCCCTTAAACTCCTCGGTGCCAACATTGAGCAGCCCCACACGGGGCTGGCGCAGGCCAAAGCCGTTGCGCGCATAGGACGCCCCCATGATGGCATATTTCAACAAGTCTTGCGGGTCGGCCTTAATATCAGCCCCTGCATCGAGGAGGATGTTATAGCCTTGAGTGTTGGTCGAGGGCCATAGAATCGCAATCGCGGGGCGGTTTACCCCGGGGGTTTTGCGCAGTTGTATGGTTGACATCGCCATCAGCGCGCCGGTGTTGCCGCAGGAAACAGTGGCTTGCGCGGCCCCCTCTTTGAGCGTGGCAATGGCGGCCCACATCGACGACTTTTTCCCGCCGCGTAACGCCGCCGACGGCTTATCATCCATAGAGATCACATCCTCGGTGGCGCGAATCTCTGTCACCGCCGCGAGGGCAGGGCGGCGCTTGAGACAGCGCTTCAGCTCCGCCTCATCACCATGCACAATAAACCTGATATTGGGGTATGTGCGGGCAGATTTCTCCATCCCGCCAATCACGGCTTTCACGCCGCTATCGCCGCCCATTGCATCTATCGAGATGATGGTGGGGGCGTTGGTTTGGGGTATTCCGGTATCAGTTTCTGCCATGCCGAACCACCCCCGCAGGTTTTATGCTGCGTCTTCGTCCAGGTCGATTTCCTCAACCATAGCAACGACTTCACGGTCAGAATAGTGCCCACATGCGCCACATACGTGGTGCGGGCGCACAAGCTCGCCGCAGTTGGAACACTCATTCGGGTTCGCACCCTTAAGAGCCAAATGTGCACGGCGCATGCCGCGCTTGGAGCGGGTGATTTTACTCT
>JAJRRX010000434.1 GCA_024279075.1 Alphaproteobacteria bacterium
GCAGGGGTTTGGCAAGGCCAAAAAGCCGCTGCCAAAGGCCGGGTTTCGGTTGGGCTAACGCCTGCGCGCGTTGCGCTGCGTTAGAAGATCCGTCTATTTTGTCGCCCATGGCTCCTTTTCCGTGTTTATGGAATTGCCCCTAATATGGGTTGCTTATACCCAGTTTTGCAAGAGCTTTGATTTCAAGCGCTTCCATTTCACCCGCCTCTTCATCCGAAATATGGTCATATCCAAGCAGGTGCAGGATTCCGTGTATCAGCAAATGGGTTACGTGGTGATGAACAGAAATGCCTTTTTCAGCAGCTTCGCGTGTGCAAGTTTCATAGGCAATGGCGATGTCGCCAAGCTCGCCACCCTCCATCGGCGGGGTATCGCTGGCGGGCCATGAAAGCACATTTGTTGCGGTGTCTTTCTCGCGAAAATCCCTGTTTAGCGTAGCAATGCGGGCATCATCACAGCCCATCAAGGCAATCTCGAAGCCCTCTGGCATGCGGCCTGTTAGCGCCAAAGCTTCGCGCTCAGCCGGGCCACACAGCGGCTCTAGCCCTATGGCTGCCCAGCGCTCATCCTCAAGGATCACCTCGATCATTTCGGGTTGGCTTTCTCGTAGGCCCGCACGATTTTCATCACCATTGGGTGGCGGATCACATCTTTGGCCGTAAACCGTGTGAAGCTAATGCCCTCCACGCCCTGCAGCACCTTTTCCGCCTCCACCAGCCCCGAAAGCACCCCGCGCGGCAGGTCTATCTGGCTGGTATCGCCGTTGATCGCCATGCAGGAGCCCTCGCCCAAGCGGGTGAGGAACATCCGCATTTGCATAGACGTGGCGTTTTGCGCCTCATCGAGAATCACAAATGCATGGCTCAGCGTGCGCCCGCGCATAAAGGCCAACGGCGCGATTTCGATCACCTTTTCCTCGATCATTTTTGCAACCTGCTTGGCGGGTAGAAAATCATTCAGCGCGTCATGAAGCGGCTGCATATAGGGGTCGACCTTTTCCTTCATGTCGCCGGGCAGAAACCCGAGGCGCTCCCCCGCTTCCACCGCGGGGCGGCTCAGGATAATCCGGTCCACGCGGCCTTCAAGAAAATACGCCACAGCCACGGCCACGGCCAAATAGGTTTTGCCCGTGCCCGCTGGCCCTAGCCCAAACACAAGGTCATGCTCCAAAAGCGCCCGCACATAGCCCGCCTGCGCAGGGCTGCGCGGCTCCACCACCTTCTTGCGGGTGCGAATATCCAGCGCGCCTTTAGGCTCGGGGGCCTGCTCATGGCCTTCTTCAAAAATCTCGGTCGGCATCTTTATCGCGGCTTCCACATCGCCCGCCTCAACGGTTTTGTTGGCTTGCAAGCGCCCGTAAAGCGCGCGCAGCGTTGTTTCTGCGTGCTGCCGCGCCTCGGCCTCGCCGCTCAGCATTATCACATTGCCTACACGGTCAATTTCCGCGCCTGTGCCTGCTTCCACGCGCACAAGGTTGGCGTCTAGCTCGCCACAAAGGTCGATCATTAGGCGGTTGCTATCAAAGCTCAGGCGGGTTTGGCTTGGGGCACATGGGGTAGACAAAAAGAGTGATTCCACTTTCAAAGGTTAGGCCCCGAGAGTGCCGCAATTAACCGCCGCCTGCAACAGGGTATCAAAAAATCACGATGCATAGCCGCAAATTTAATTTGTTGAATTGCAGCGGGTTTGTTTTTATAGATAATAAGCAGGTATTATTATCGGAGTCGCCCATGGCGGATATTACAATTTCCACGCCAAATGGTTGGGTACTTCCAGAAAATTCTCCGTTAAAACGGGATTGGGTTGCGCAAGTTTACGAAAAAGATTTGCTGGTTTTGGCCGAACAAAACCAAGACCGGTATGACGTCTCCTCGATTTTCTACGATATATCCTATTGCTATCAACGCGGCATATTTTACACCGTTGGCCCGCCATTTTTAAACCTCGCCGACACATTATTCCCGCTTTCCATGCGCTATTCCACCGATGGCGGCGAGACCTTTACACCCTGTGAGCCCAAGCAGCTTCCGCATTGGTTAACCGCTGGCATTACCGTTTTTCAAATGAAAGTGGGGCCGCTTGAAGCGCAAGAGCTTTTGCTCGAAGTCACGCTGGGAAACGGCGATTGCAAGAGCTTTACCATAAATAACGCCCGCCCAGCCCCGCGCGATATCGTGATGAACACGATGCAAAAGAACAACGAACCCAGCTGGATCGTTGACTGGGTGAACTACTACCGCGCCTACGGCGTGTTTGATTTTCATATCTATGATAATGGTAGTGATGACTTGGACAGCGTGGTTCAGGCGCTTGAAAAGGATGTGCCGGCAGATGTGAAGGTGCACATTGTGCGCTGGCCTTACCGCTACGGTATTCCCCAAATCCTGTATTCTATGTTTTCCCAAAATTCTACGATCATGGATTTTGTGCTGCAAGCGCAAGACGCGAGATGGGCGATCAACTGCGATATTGACGAATATATTTTTATCAACCCCGAATTCGAGCAGATGACCGATTTTCTTGACAGCTTTGACGAGGAAACCTGTTGTGTCCAAATCGGCTGCTCAGATGCGTTTTTGATGCAGGGGGAGGCCTACCCCGAGGCCCTGTCAATTCGTGACTTAAACTGGCGCTCAAAAGAAATCCGGCCAAAGTTTAAAAACGCTTTTAAGCCTGCAATAATACATTCGGCATCGGTGCATTATGTAAAGCCGATGGAAGGGACAACCACCATTTTCCCCGATGAAAGCGCGTGTTTTTATTTCCACGCTTTGCCGTTGAACTCGGGCTGGACCCATAACCTGCGCGCCAAAACGCGGGCAAATAAAGACGGCGGAAAATTTGTAGAAGATAGACGGATTGCCGAAAGAATGCGCTGGGTGGACGGGCTTGACTAACCCTTGGAATCAATACCCGAAGAGCTTCCAAATTTTCTGATGGCCAAATGCTGGCGTGGTGAAATTTTCAAAATATGATTGATTGGTGTTTTTGATATTCTTGAACCTGTCACCAAGTGAGGCCGGTTTTTCGCGCCGAGACAAGCCTAAAAATGCGGCAATCCGGTCGGCTTCTTTTTCAGGGGACGCACAAAAATCCTCATAACGCGCGATGATGCAATCTGCTTCAAGATGTTGTATAGCAAGAGAATAAGCGGTATTCCAGTGCAGCAGCAATTCGGCATTTGAAGTGCGGCACCATTTTTTAGAGGCCTCGGAAACGGCAAATGGATGCCGGGTCCAAATCACAAATTTGGCCCCGGGAAACATTTTGCGCAATGCCGGAATGCGAACAATATTCGGGGGCGATTTTTCCAAAATGGTATTGGATTTCCCTCTGATCCAAGGCGTCCATTGTGAAACCAGCCGTTCCCGCGCCGCTTTATATGCCGCATCATCCCAACCTGAGCCAGCTAATTGCATAGCCGCGTGAAACGCAAAGCGCCCTACCCCGCCAACGGCGGTATCGGAGGGCATAACATCCTGCATATGCTGCCCTTCGGATTCAGGGACCGGCGCCTTGAGAAAAGAGAGGTCAAAATGGGCGTGCAAATAGTCATGAATAAGGGTGGTTCCGCTTCGGTGAACGCCACAAACAAACACCATATCCTTAAATTCAGCCGGGTTTTCATCCGTCTCCAACACCGACCATTTGTGCCGGCCGTTGGTATTGGCATTGGCAAGAATTTCCTTTCGCACCGCCGCAAACGCGCCTTCTTTCAACAACTGAAAAATTTTCGCTGGGCTGTAATCTGAGGAATCATTAGGCTGCATAGAATTTCCCAAATCTTTATCTTGAGTCTGGCTAAACTCGCGAAGCACTTAGCGCTGAACAAAACCGCGTTTTACCCTTTGAGCGCCACTCATAAATTGAATTGTCAGCCATGTCCAGCTTGACAAACTGGCTCCAAAATTAGAGCCTTGAACCCCGTTGGAACACTTGCGGCGGCGATTTAATTGAATTGACGCAAGATTCGTACTCCACTAGGGTGCGGTAACAAAAATTCACGATAATATGGATACGAGTTAAAATGGCATTTTCAGACGAAAACAATCAGGCGGTTGATCTTTTTTCAGCCGCGACCGACAATCTGACACCCGATGACATTGCCATTGATTGCGGCGCAAATGTAGGCAAGTT
The DNA here is from genome assembly GCA_024279075.1 of Alphaproteobacteria bacterium. Classification (GTDB taxonomy): domain Bacteria; phylum Pseudomonadota; class Alphaproteobacteria; order Rhodobacterales; family Rhodobacteraceae; genus UBA3077. Next base: position 4,138 of record JAJRRX010000434.1, read on the forward strand.
TACGGTAAAAATGGCAGAAAGTGGCGCGCGTGTTTTGGCCTATGAGCCTGATGAAAACCTTATGCCAAGGCTCAACAAACTTTCGGACCAATACCCTAATCTCACAGTTTATAACTCTGCGGTCGGTGTTGCATCCGGCACAGTAAAACTTTTTCGTTCGCCTTATTACGACAGCAACCCGATTTCTGAATCGATTAAAAATACTATTGTTCCAACCGCAAAAACCAGAAGCACAGATGGCGGCTGGCGGGAAATGGATGACAAGAATTTTAGCGAAGTAGAGCTGGTAAACCTGATTGAGCTCTTGCAAAACCTGATCCGCGAAAACGGCAAGGTGTCCTTGTTGAAACTGGATGTCGAAGGGGCCGAGTTGGAAATTCTGGAAGAGATGCTGCGGCTTGATCTGTTTGATAATATTGACTTCACCGTCGCTGAAATGCACGGCTTTAGAATTCCGGAAACCAAAGCGCGCATCGCGGCCCTTAAAAAGGGCATTCGGCAAAAGTGGCCGATCGAGCGTGTTAATTTCGACTGGGGCTAAGCCCACCTCCAAACGCATTCAACGCCCCTGCATAATTGCGGGGGCGTCTTTGTTTGGCACTGATGGCTGGCAGAGTATTTCCAGCTTGAACCGGCGTTATTGCGCCGTTTCAGCCAGCCTAACCAGACGAATGAACTCGCTTCGGTAACCGAACATGTCCTCGCCTCTTCCCTGCTGCGCGAGGCGCAATACATCGTCATAACTCCAACCGCCCATGCGGGTATCGCCCCGTAAAAGCTGGCCAAAGCTGGCCACGGCGGTGGAGAAAATCACATCCTGCGTCACCTGATCCATCGGCGCATTTAGCACCGGTGTGGTGATCAGGTTAGAGGTCGCTTGCCCCGGCAATTTGTAGCGCAGCTTGAGGAATGCCAGCTCGCCATTGCTTTCTGGCAGGGCGACGGCATCACCATAGCGCAGGGGGTCTACGCTGATGGCCGCTGAGCCAACGGGGGTGATCTCGTAAAGCGCCGTTACCTGCGTGCCTGCGCCAATATCGCCCGCATCCACCGCATCATTGTTGAAATCTTCACGGTTCAAGGCGCGGGTTTCATAGCCGATCAGCCGGTATTCCGCCACTTCGGAAGGGTTAAACTCCACCTGAATTTTCACATCCTGCGCGATGGTAAACAGCGCGCCGCCAATCTGGTCGACCAGCACTTTTTGGGCTTCGGCGAGGGTATCAATATAAGCCGCCGTGCCGTTGCCGTTTTGCGCAAGGGTCTGCATCAGGGCGTCGTTATAGTTGCCTTGGCCAAAGCCGAGAATAGACAGGTAAACGCCGGTTTCGCGCTTGTCCTCGATGTATGTCTGCATCGCGTCAGGGCTGGACATCCCAACATTAAAGTCGCCATCGGTGGCCAAAATAACGCGAGAGGTTTCCCCCTCCTCCATCATGCTTTCCGCCAGCCCGTAAGCCTGCTCAAGCCCCGCTTGCCCAGCGGTAGAGCCGCCAGCCGAAAGGCGGTTTAGTGCGGTCAGAATTTTATAGCTTTCAGAGGCGGAGGTTGGCTCAAGCGCCATGCCCGCCGAGCCAGCATAGGTCACAATCGCCACCGTATCCTGTTCGTTTAACGAGCTTAGCAGCAGGCGGAAGGATTGGATAAGCAGCGGCAATTTATCCGGCGCGCTCATCGAGCCCGAGGTGTCTATCAAGAACACAAGGTTCACCGCAGGGCGGTCATCGAGTGGAATCTCGTAGCCCTGAATGCCGATATGCAATAGCAGCGTATCATCGTTCCACGGGGTCGGCATAAGGGTGGCTTGCGGAGCAAAAGGCTGCTCGGCGGTTTGCGGCGAGGCGTAGTTATAGTCAAAATAGTTGATCAGCTCCTCGGTGCGCACCGACTCAGGGTTGGGCAAATACCCATTCAGCAGGCTGCGGCGCATCACGCTATAGCTGGCGGTGTCGACATCAATCGAGAAGGTGGAAACCGGTTCGTCTTTGGCGACCTTGATCGGGCTAACGGCCTCTCCCGCGAATTGGTCACGGTTTTCGGGCAGGGGCGGGGCGATGCTGTCATCTTGTTGAGCGACGATAGAGCGCGGGGCGATGTTTGCCAGCCCGCCAATTACAGAAGGGGCGGGGGCCGCTGGGGCCATTTCGACCATGGGTGCCATTGCAGGGGCGATTTTTCCAGTGTCGGCGAGGGGGCCGTCCGTTGGCACTTCCGAATTCAGCGCATTTGCAGCGTTTCCCGCCCCACCCGTGCCCGCCTCCCGCAAGCGCTCGAAATCCTTCAAAGCCTCGGCAACCACTTGCTCCTGCTCGGGTGTATGGGTTGCATTGGCGAGAGGCGTTTCCACCTCCGCCACATCGGGTGTCACCAAAATATTGGGGCCGTTATAGGCGGCGCTATCATCGGCATCCGGCGCGGGGCGCGGCACATAGCCCATTTCGCTATCGGCAGGGCCAAGGCTGCCTTGGCTGGGCACGTTGGCATCCACGTCAAACGGTGCGGGGCCGGTGAGGTTTACATTTTGGGTTACAACAATCGCCAGCGCAATGGTGGCGAAGCTGGCACCGCCGAGCATCAGGCCACGGGGGGATAATTTCTCAAACATAATCCTTAGTCCTTCCAAAAATCCGCGCCCGTTTTTGGGGCGGTTATTGGTAGGACGCGCGGCATCAGCCGATCCTTGGAAGTTTTCTGCATTTTTTTCAAACGCCGCTATTCCGGCCTGCAAAGCGGCCATTTTAGCCTCGGCGCGCGGCGGCGGCACATCCTCTTGCAAAAGGGCTGCCAGTTTATCAATGTCATCATTCATTCCAGCATCTCCTCTGCTTGCGCCATTAGGCGGAGCTCTTTCTTCACCTCACCCATGCGCCAACTCACCGAGCCTTCCTTGAGACCCAAAACGCGGCCCGCCTCGGCGTGGGTCATCTCCTCGCCCAACACCAGCGCCACGGTTTCCCGCAGCTCGGGCGAAAGCCGCTGCATGGCGCGGGCAAGCCAGCTTAGGCTCTCTTTCTTCTCCACCGCCGCCGCGCGCCGCATCAGCTCAACATCGCCCCAGCCATCTGCCGCGCGGGCATGGGCCCCACGCTTGCGCATCAGGTCGCGGCCCGCATTAACCACAACGCGGTAAAGCCAGCTTTCAAACTTCGCATCGCTGCGAAAGCTCGCCAGCTTCTTGGGCAAGGCCGCACACACTTCCTGCACCAAATCCTCCGCATCCGCCTGCTGCCCGAGCGTGCGATACGCCACCCGATACATCAGGTCATAGTGGCGCTCCAACAGCGCGCTGAACGCTTCCGCGCTGCCCGCCGCCGCCTCGGCTGCCAGAATTTCGCTGCTTTGTTCCATATGTCCTATTGGTGTGACGCATCTGCTTTCACAATCCTTGGCAGAAAAAAGGAAAAAGGGAAAGGGCGTGATAAAATTTCCCATCCGCAACGCTTAACATCTCATCATATTTAGATAACTAGATACCTAGGAATCTAGTTATCTAAATATGATGTAATTAACTGTATTAAATAAGATATTTGCATCATCCCTCCAATAAATAGTTATTCTTTTGCGTGCTCCAGCGCCAATTTCTCGAATTCCACGCACCCTCGCCTTGCGATAAACTGAACGATGGTTCAATTAATGCTTGCCTCAAAAAAATTTGTTGATAGTCTAACCAAAACCGACAGGCACAAGCCTGCGCACTTGAAGGGGCCAACAGCCCACATGGGAGGAAATGGCATGAGCGCA
>JAJRRX010000435.1 GCA_024279075.1 Alphaproteobacteria bacterium
AAGGCCAGACAAGCCACCATCGTCTTTTCCCGCCGCGATATCTGCACGAATGGCGGCATGGGCCACCAGCGGGTAACCCTCTTCCAGCCTATCCAGCGTGGTAATGCCCGCCGCACTGCTGCGCAGAGCCTCGGGGGCCGGCGTTCCGGTCACATCGGTAATCTTGCCCAGCGCGCCCGCAAAGCCTGCGCCGGTTTGCAGCGCTGTTTCCACTTCGGTGAGCGCGGTTGCCAGCGCCACTTTATTTTGTGCACTCATCGCGGTTTCGCTGGCTTCTTCCACCAAGGTTTGCGCCTCTTCCACCCGCGCCGTGGCGGTGGATTGGGCCTCGGCCACAGCCGAAGTCAACTCGCCTTGCCGCGCTGTAATTTCATCCACCTGCGCCTGTAGCGCATCTATGCGCGTGCGGTAAGCCGCAATACTGGCGGCAGTATCGGCTGAAATCGCGCCGCCTTCGGCTGCTACATTGCCAAGCACTGCCCGCAGGCTTTCCAGCTCCGCAATCAGCCCTTCAACTTTGCCCTCCACGGCCCAAAGGCGGGCTTCAATTGCCGTGGTATCCGAGGCCGCCATTTGTTCAGACAAAGCCTTCATCTGGTCGCGCAACGGGTTGACGATATCGGCTTGAAAGCCTGCCAGCCGCGTTTCTATCTCTTCGCGCTTAACTCCCGTTTCTAGCACAGCCAAGCGCAGATTAGTTTCGGCGCGCAGGGCCTCTAAAGCATCGGTCGAGGCATTGGTTTGTGGGCTAAGCCATGCCGCCACGGGGGCCATACCCTCGGGCAAATGCGGGGCCATGCGTGGGCCAGCCCAGAGGCCAAACACCACACCAACCGCCAAAAGTGCCAAAATCTGCAAGCTGCGCGCCGCGAAGGAAACGTGATGTTCCTCCTCGTCCGCCTCATGCTCTTCTTCCATGTGGTCTGGCAGCGGCTCTAGCGCTTCGTCTGTCGGTTCGTTCTCAATGCTCATGCGCCCTCTTTACTGCTTCTCATCCGCTATATGGGGAGGCTTTGGCGCAAAGTCTAGCGTGACCTAACCAGAGCAACAAGGATTCGCACAGGGTTTAGGCGGGAAAATCGGCGGAAAGCAGCCCGAGCATGGCTTTGGCGCTTGGCACGGGGCAAATACGGGTATTGAGGCGGTTGGGGAGGGCGGCGGCTACGGCCTCACTTAACGCGTATACAGCCAGCCCAGGAAGGGGAGTTTCGGGCAGGGATTCAGCAAAGAGCGCGGCAGACCTAGGGGAGAACAAGGCGACGGCATCAAAGGCGTTTTCTAAGAGCAGAGCTTGCGCCTCGTCACTTAGGGGCATCGCATCTTGGCTATAAATCGCGAGGTGGTTTAGGGAAAGCACCTGCCGCACATGCTGCCCATGCAGGTGCAAAACGCCGGTTTGCGGCAAAATCTGTGCCAGACCCTCCGCCGTGCCAGCCGCCGCTTGGGCCGCAAACCCCAGCGCGCGGGCGCGCGTTGCCGTGGCGTCGCCAACACAATAAGCGGGCAGGCGCATATTCGTTAACCTCGCAAAAGCCTCCACACCGTTTTTGCTGGTAAAGGCTAATGCGGAGATGCCTGAAAGATCAGGGACCACGCCAAGATCGCGCATGTCTTGCATCGGGGAAATGACGGGCGTAAGGCTGGTTTGCGCCCGCATATCAGCGGCAAAAGCCTCAGCCTGTGGCCGGGCGCGGGTGAGTAACAGCCTAGGCAAAGAACCCTTCGCCACCCTTGGCGCGCAGCTCAAGCCCCGCTTCGGCCCCGATACGCACGGCCTCGCTGGCAGGCCCGTGCCAGCTTCCGGCATGTGTGATCGAGCCGTCAGGCCGGATAATTTCGCCTTGAAAATGCAGAATATCACCCTTGAGCGTCGCCAGCCCGCCGATGGGCGTGCGGCAGGAGCCGTCGAGCTCCTTCAAGAAAGCCCGCTCCGCGCTGATGCGGATGAAGGTATCGGCGTGGTGAATTGGTGCCAGAAGGGCCGCTGCTTCTTTGTCATCTATTCGCCGCTCGATGCCCACAGCGCCTTGCGCGCAGGCGGGGAGCATTGTGTTGGTTTCGATCGGGTTGGCGAGCTCGAAATTGCCAAGCCTGCGTAGGCCCGCGCAGGCAAGGAAGGTGGCTTCGGCCACGCCATCATCCAGCTTTTTTAGCCGTGTTTGCACATTGCCGCGAAATTCTACTAAACTTAGGTCTGGCCGCATGGCGAGCAGTTGCGCACGCCGCCGCAGGCTGGAGGTGCCGACCACCGCGCCCTCAGGAAGCTCGGAAATGCTCTTGTATTTCAGGCTGATAAACGCATCGCGCACATCTTCGCGCGGTAGGGCGCAATCAATGGTCAGCCCCTCGGGAAGCTCAGTCGCTACGTCTTTCATCGAATGCACCGCGATATCAATCCGGCCATCCAGTAGCGCCCGCTCGATCTCTTTGGTAAACAGGCCCTTGCCGCCGATTTCCGAGAGCGGCCTATCCTGCACCGCGTCGCCTGTGGTCTGGATCACCTCAATGGTAAACGCGCCCTCGGGCAGCCCGTGGGCCTGCATCAAGCGGCTACGGGTTTCATGGGCTTGGGCCAGCGCCAGAGGCGAGCCGCGGGTGCCGATTTTCAGCGGGGAATCTATGCTATATTGCGTGGTCATGCTTGGGGTGATACCCCTTGCGGCAAGGGCAGGCAATGATATTTAAGGGGCGGCCATGAAAATCGGCATTATCGGCGCAGGCGCGTTTGGCTCGGCCTTGGCGGTGGCTTACGGGCAAAAAGGGTTAGAGGTGGTGCTTTGGGCACGGGGGAAGGCCTGTGCGCGGGATTATCCGACCAGTGTTTCACACACGTCCGATCTGGCGGCGCTGGAAAATACCGAGGCCATTCTGCTGGTGCTGCCCGCCCAGAAAACCTCTGTTTTTCTTGCGAAAAATGCCCTGCCAGACGCGCCGCTGGTGCTCTGTGCCAAAGGGATAGATGCCGCGACAGGGCGGCTACAAAGCGAGATTGCAGCGCGCCCTGTGAGCATTCTTACAGGCCCGGGCTTTGCGGATGAAATTGCGGCGGGGCTGCCAACAGCGCTGACCTTGGCGGGCGGAAATGCCGCGCAGCAGGCGCTGCTTTCCACCCCCAAATTGCGGCTTTATCGCACTGATGATGTGATCGGCGCGCAAGCAGGTGGCGCGCTGAAAAACGTAATCGCGCTGGCATGTGGCATGGCGATAGGGGCTGGCTTGGGGGAAAGCGCGCGGGCGGCGCTGCTAACACGTGGCTTTGCCGAAATGCAGCGGTTCGGCGTGGCTTTGGGTGGCAAAGCCGAAACATTTCAGGGGCTTTCGGGGCTTGGCGACCTTGCCTTGACCTGCGCCAGCGTGCAATCGCGCAACTTTGCCCAAGGGCTGGCTTTTGGGCAGGGCAGCGGCCAAACGGGTGGCACGGTTGAGGGGCTGGCAACAGCGCAAGCGGCAGCAGAATTGGCCAAAAATCTAGGGGTGGATGCGCCTATTACCTTTGCCGTAGCACGCGTTGTGTCTGGCGCATCCACTGTTGAAGCCGCGATGCAAACCCTGCTCGCGCGGCCTTTAAAGGAGGAATAATGCAGTATTGGCTTTTTAAATCCGAACCAGCGACTTGGGGCTGGGATAAGCAGGCCGCCAAAGGCGAGGCGGGTGAGGAATGGGACGGGGTGCGCAACTATCAAGCCCGCAATTTTATGCGGCAAATGGCAGTGGGCGACCTTGGCTTCTTTTACCATTCGGTGAACGAAAAACAGGTGGTCGGCGTGGTGGAGGTGATAGCCGAGGCCCACCCGGACAGCACCACCGATGATGCGCGCTGGGAGTGTGTGGATATTAAAGCCGTTGGCCCGTTTTCGCGCCCTGTAACGCTGGCTGAGATCAAGGCCGAGCCACAGCTTGCTGAGATGGTATTGGTGAAGAATTCACGCCTTTCGGTGCAGCCCGTTACGGCTGAGGAATGGGCGATTGTCTGTAAAATGGGCGGCTACGTGACATAAGTCCGTATTTCCCCTATATTTTTGTTACAAAACAAAAAAAGGGGAGAGACATGGGATTTTTATCAGTTTTAGCGGCGGCGGCTGCTGCATTTGTGTTCGGTGGCGCATGGTATGGCACACTTGGAAAACCGTGGATGAAAGCGGCGGGAATCACGCAAGAACAAGTTTATGGCGGCGCGATGAAAAGCCCGGGGCCGTTTATTATCAGCTTTATTATGCTGATCCTTGTGGCAGGCATGATGCGCCACGGGCTGTCGATGGCGGGCATTTCCAGCGTTGGAAAAAGCGCCTTGGCAGGCTTTGGCATCGGCGCTTTTATGGCCACACCGTGGATCGTGACAAACCACGCTTACGGTATGAAGCCGATTACGCTTACGTTGATTGACGGCGGTTATGCCACCATCGGCTGCACCGTGATCGGGCTGGTGTTGGGGCTGTTTTAGCAAGCCTTGCGCGGCGGGCTGCTCTGCCGCGCCATCGGATTTTTGAAGGGTATTTTCTCGTTTAAGTAAGGTGATCCTCTTATAGGTCGAATAATTTAGCCCCTTGTTTAGGCGATCAACATCGCGTGGATATGGCCTCTATCCACATGAGATTTCCGGGGCACATTTAGCTAAAGCCCACAGCCTCAGGCCGATTGTATTATGCTCAAATATGGGCGCATAATATTTGATTTTTCCATTTTGATGATTCGGCTGCCGATGCACTTAAGCTTGAATAGCGCACCATTATTCTAGCTTCAAGAGCGGGCTTTATTGCTGTTGCCACCGCGCAATTATAAGCTTATCGCGCTGATATGGGCAAGCAGCACACAATTATTGCAGTATTTTGGTTAAGCCCCTTATGCGGGCATCACTTCTCCCTAATTGGAAAATTTTATACGGCCCTATTTGGGCTGTCATCCTACTTATCTTCGTGAGTATTTTTGTCGTTTTTCCTTTCTTATTATGGATAATTTGGAAAAAGCACTCCGGCGTTTTACAAAAGACCTATCTCAACTTCCTTGCCGCAAGTTTTGCGCGCAATGCCAACCCTATCTTCGCAATTCTTTCATGATTTGTTCTTCCATAGCGATACTATTCCCTTTGGTCAGCATAACCTTAGATTGAATTTTTCTTGACACAGCTCCATTTTCGCCCGATGCTTAAGCCACTAATTCGTGAGCATTTGTTTCGTGATGTCCGTCCACACCGTTGTGAATGCACCCCCTACAGATAGGCGATTATCATGGTTACACTTACCCATCCCGGCGTTTATATCGTAGAGGAGCCAAGCGG
>JAJRRX010000436.1 GCA_024279075.1 Alphaproteobacteria bacterium
CGGCCCTGCCCATGGCACCCTCGCAACTACCTGCACACCGGGGCCGTGGCACATCGGGCGCATGCTGCAAGCCGCCGATGCCTTCGCCATGAACCTCGCCTTTGCAGGCAAAGGCAATGCCAGCCAACCCGCCGCGCTGGAGGAGCAGGTGCTTGGCGGGGCCTGTGCGCTAAAGCTGCACGAGGATTGGGGCACCACCCCAGCGGCGATTGATAATTGCCTCAGCGTTGCCGACGCGATGGACGTGCAGGTGATGATCCACACCGACACCATAAACGAGAGCGGTTTTCTGGAACACACGGTTGGTGCCATCAAGGGCCGCACCCTTCACGCCTTCCATACCGAGGGCGCGGGCGGCGGTCATGCCCCTGATATTATCAAGATTTGTGGCGAGGCCAATGTTATTCCGGCCTCCACCAACCCGACCATGCCCTACACCGTCAACACGCTGGAAGAGCACCTCGATATGCTGATGGTCTGCCACCACCTAGACGCCAGCATCCCTGAAGACATCGCCTTTGCCGAATCCCGCATCCGGCGCGAAACCATTGCCGCCGAGGATATCCTGCACGATATTGGCGCGTTTTCGGTTATCGCGAGTGACAGTCAGGCGATGGGGCGGGTGGGCGAGGTGCTGATCCGCATATGGCAAACGGCTGACAAAATGAAGAAACAACGGGGGCGTTTGGCTGAGGAAACCGGCGACAACGATAACTTCAGGGTGCGGCGCTATATTGCGAAATACACGATAAATCCGGCGATTACCCACGGGATATCCAAACACATCGGCTCGATCGCGGAAGGCAAACGCGCTGATCTGGTGTTCTGGAACCCCGCATTTTTTGGCGTAAAGCCCGAAATGGTGCTGCTCGGCGGGACGGTAGTGATGGCGCAAATGGGAGATCCCAATGCGTCTATCCCCACCCCGCAGCCGGTATACTCGCGGCCTATGTTCGGGGCGTTCGGGCGCAGCGTCGAGCATTCCGCGGTGGTGTTCACCAGCGCGGCGGCACAGGCAGACGGCATAGCGGCGCGCCTCGGGCTGGCCAAGCAAACGGTGGCCGTAGAGAATACACGCGGCGGGATCGGCAAACATTCGATGATCCTGAACGACACGCTGCCAGATATCGAGGTCAACCCCGAAACCTACGAGGTGCGCGCCGACGGGGAGCTGCTCACATGCGAACCCGCCGAGGTGCTCCCAATGGCGCAACGGTATTTTATGTATTAGCATCCATCACCTACGTTACTATGGAGCGCGTCCCTCCCCTCGCTTGCGGGGGGAGGTTAGGAGGGGGGCGAAGTAGGAGGAGGGAGCAATGGTGAGGCAATAGATGACTTACAAGGTAAAAAAACGCCAGCGGGACCGTGCACGAGAATTGCGCAGCAATATGACCGAAGCCGAAAAGAAGCTTTGGACCGCGCTTCGCCGCCAGCAGCTCGGAGTTAAGTTTCGCAGGCAGGTTGCGGTTGGGCCTTATATTGTTGATTTTCTTAGTTATGAGGCCAAACTGGTGATTGAACTGGATGGCGGGCAACATGCCAATGCCGTTGAATATGACGAGAAGCGAAACCGGTTTATCGAGGCCGCAGGGTTTGAAGTGATGCGATTTTGGAATAACGATGCATTGGAAAACTTGGAAGGGGTATTGCAGATGATTACCAAGAAGATTGGCAAGACTGAAAAACCCCCGCTCCTAACCTCCCCCCGCAAGCGAGGGGAGGGACGTGCCAAGCCGCCACCTCGTGCCATCACCGTCACCCATGCGCACAGCACAAGCGAAACCGTAACCCTCACCTATGGTGACCGCTTCCTGCGGCGCAAGCTCCTGACCTCGGACAGCGGCGAGGAATTTATCGTGGACCTGCCCGAAACCGTTTCGCTAAATACAGGCGATGCGTTCAAGCTCGACGACGGGCGCTTGATCGGGGTGCTGCCCGCCCTCGAAAACCTGCTTGAAATCACCGGCCCCGACCTGACCCGCCTCGCGTGGCACATCGGCAACCGCCACACACCGTGCCAGATTGAACCGGACCGTTTGCTGATCCAGCACGACCATGTGATGCATGATATGCTGGCCAAACTGGGCGCAAACTTAGCTGAGGTCACCGAGGCCTTCACCCCCGAAGGCGGCGCTTACGGGCATGGCCGAACCCACGGGCACGCGCATTGAAACGGGCGGCGCTTCTTAAGCTGACACAATGGCTGTCACCGGGCTATCCGGTCGGGGCGTTCAGCTATTCGCACGGTCTGGAATGGGCAATTTCACAGGGGGAGGTTAGCAATCCGGCGCAGCTTTGCAACTGGTTAACCGACATTCTGACCCACGGCGCGGGCCGCAATGATGCGATCTTTCTGGCCCATGCTTACCGCGCCGATACGCCCGCCATATTGGTCGAGCTTGCAGAGTTGGCCGTGGCCTTTAACCCAAGCAAAGAGCGCCTGCTGGAAACCACCGCGCAGGGGGCGGCCTTTGCCAAGGTTACCCGCGCGGTTTGGCCTGCCGATTTGCCCGATATGCCCTACCCCGTGGCCGTGGGCGCAGCGGCGCGCCAGCACGAGCTGCCGCTGGCTGATACTACCGCGCTTTACCTGCATGCATTTGTTGCCAACCTCGTGTCAGCCGCCGTGCGCTTTATGCCGCTTGGCCAAACTGACGGGCAAACCGTGCTCTCTTCAATGGCAGGCAATATAGACCAAACCGCCGAGGCCGCCTTGGAGGCCACGCTGGATGATCTTGGCGGGTGCGCGCTGCGGGCTGACATGGCCTCGATGCTTCACGAAACACTACCTACAAGGATTTTTCGCACATGACCTCCCCAAACGGCCCGCTTCGCGTTGGCATCGGTGGCCCCGTGGGGGCCGGAAAAACCTCCCTGACCGAGGCGCTGTGCAAGGCCATGCGCGACGACTATTCGATGGCCGTGATTACCAATGACATTTACACACAGGAAGATGCCGAATACCTGATGCGCGCCCAAGCCTTGCCATTGTCGCGCATCAAGGGCGTTGAAACCGGCGGCTGCCCGCATACGGCCATCCGCGAAGACGCCTCGATTAACCTTGCGGCGATTGACGCGTTAAATCAGCAATTCCCCGAGCTTGACCTCATTTTAATCGAGAGTGGCGGCGACAATCTGTCGGCAACCTTCTCACCCGAACTGGCCGATTTAACGATATATGTTATTGATGTTGCCGCTGGTGAGGATATTCCGCGCAAGGGCGGGCCTGCACTCACGCGCTCGGATCTGCTGGTTATCAACAAAACCGACCTCGCCCCCTATGTTGGGGCCTCGCTGGAGGTGATGGCGCGTGACAGCCGCAAAATGCGCGGCACGCGTTCGTTTGTATTTTGCGAGGTGAAAAACGGCAAAGGAATCAATGAGGTTGTTGCGTTTATCAAAAAACAAGGCGGGTTATATGGCTGACACCGGCTGTAGCTTATGCCTCTACGGGATAAGTGCTAGCAGATCAATGTGTGTTACTTCGATGCCTCAAAGGTCGCTACAGGGGATGAGAGCGATTTGAACTCCAGCATTGGCCTCTTTCTTTTCTGAGCTTTGCGTGCATTCAGCGGTGAGAATTTCACAACCCACTGATTCAGTGTTGTATAGTCAACGGTAATCCCGCGCTCGGCTGGGATATCCTCAATCAAAACCTTACGGCAGAACCGGCCTCACAGGCGCGGATGTCAGACAATTATTTGCGAGACCGGCCTGCAAATCGGGCCAGAGTTGTTTCAATATTTTTAAGGTATCCACCGGGGGCTTTGCCGAGAAAATCACTGAACGCGCGGGTAAAGTGGGCCTGATCAGAAAAGCCAGTTTCAGCCGCCACGCCTGCCAGATCACCACCATTGCTTGCTAATAGCTGATTTAAGGCTTGGTTTATCTGCAAGGCTTTGCAAAACGCTTTTGGGGTTAGTCCGGTCAGGGTTTTGAAATCCGTTCTAAACTGCCGCTCGGCCACGCCAAGCTCGGCAACCAGCTCCGCAATGCGGATATCACCATCTGCGGCTTCAATACGCGCAACCGCCGTTATTATATTGTCCGAAACCACATGTTTTGGCAACTGAGATAAAACCTCGGCCATCAGCTCCATCCGCGCGTTTACGGATAAATCTCCGGCGCCTAATATCCTTTTTAGGTGTGGCTGTAATTTTGGGTTTAGCAACTGCGGTGCCACGGCATCTTCCAACATTCTCGCACCGGTTATGCCAAGCAACTGGAAATGGCCAAGGGCTGAAAACTCCAGAAATATTTGCCCGATGTCACCTTGTATTTTTGCGACAACTTCGCCCTTATCCACTTGGCCAGATAGATGAAGTGGGCCGTCTAAATCACTGTTAAACAGGATCTCACCGTTTACCTGCCCCTGCCAGCGACCGCGCCAAACCCAGCCAAAATAATGATACCCGGTAGCGCAAACGCCAGCCGAGATATCCACCTGCTCAGTGCTGTCAGCGATAAGCACGCGGCGCACATATGGCTTCAAACTTTCAGGCACGTCTACGGGTTGAAAAATATCCGGGTTGGAAGTTTTTGTCACGCTAGGTTCCTTGGCTCTCGTTTTTTTGGTCTGCCAAAATGTTCAATACAAGCTAAATTGGATCATAGTAGTATTGGCAACCTAATGCGCCGAAGGTGGCATTACGAAAAAAGCGTATGACGAATGCGCACCGAAAACAAGCGGCATTGTTTTTTCGGGGCGTTAATTATGCGCGACGATCGCCTTAAAAGATGGCACGCAACGGCTTTTGATCCATGTTTGTAACCTTGGGTTTGCTCGAGTAAAAAATATAAGGAATTTCGAATATGAACAGTAAAGAAAAGAATGCCGTGGACAAAAGTATCCGCTCAGCAAAGGCAAAAGAAAACGCTCACGCGGCAAAAACTATCGAGTATATCGGCGACGGGTTGCTAGCCGTTGCCGGAATATTTGGCGCCCCGGCCTTCGCACAAGAAAACCAGAGCGGCATGCATTCTGTTGATGCCTTGATCCAAGGCGCATTGGGCCAGCACCGCGTGCAGCTTAAAGACGGCACAGTTTTTGGAACGCCGATTGTAGATGCGACAGCTGATTTTAACCTTTACAGAGTTGGCACTGAAATCGGCCTCATCATTAGCGGTGGTGGTCTTGTGGGCTCGCTTGATTTTGAACTTGAAAAAGTTGCCAAAGCGGATGCCCTGGATTTTGGTGACGCAGAGCTTGGCATATCGCTCACTGATATCGGAAAATTTAGCGGCTGTTTTAATGTTTCGGAATTGCAGCAGTATTTTGGAACAGGCCAAATGATAAATGCGGATGGCCAAAGTATACCTGCGACGACTCGGTTTTACATGTGGCTTGGCACCGAGCAAATAGAGGGCGCTTCTGAGCAGCGCACAAAGCTTTTTGCGGTTGGGGTTGTGAGAAGCCAAATCCTGAATGGCAGGTTTTATGTCATCTAGGGTGGTCATGGCGTGGGTGCGCCAAGCCTTTGCCATTTGGCGATCAATAGATGCAACACAGGAAAATAGAGCCTGTTGTTTTTAATTATAGGAAAAAATATGAGCATTCGATTAAGGACTACATCAAAAAACAAAAGAGAGCGCGAAGAAGAGAGAGATATCCGCGATGAAGAGGCGCGGGAAGCCAACCCGCCAACGGTTGCCGAACGCATCAAAGCAACTCGCATTATGGGCCTTATTGGCGCGGCTTTGATGGCGGGTTTTCTGCTCACAATCGGCTATTCGATTTATGAAAACTCAAAGACAATCCCTGTGGACGGAGAGGTTGTTGGCATCGGTGCAAACGGCAATAGCAGCACAAGGACAAATGGCTACAAAGAAGCAATTACTTACAACCACACGTTCCGCTTTACGGATCAGGACGGCGTAGAACATGTTGCGAGTGCAGTAGGGCGAGGCCGCGATTCGTCTTACAATACCGGAGACATCGTTTCTATAGGTTATTATCCCGATGATTTTACCAAGGTCCGCATTCAGTCATGGTTCGGGCTTTGGAAGGTTCAACTGACGCTTTTTGGCCTTGGTCTGGTGCTGATCATTTATTCCTTCTGGGGGGTAAAACAGATCAGAAATGAAGAGGTCACTGATCAATATGCAGACTCTCCATTGGTTGAAACTCGGCATCGGCAATAACCACTGATCTTGCAACTGCTAGCAAGATCCAAATTCTTGTTTGATTATCCCTTAAAATTGTAAGCGAGGTTCTGACCATGAACTTTTTTGACGTCGTTATCGACATGCTTAAACCGAGTAAGATAGACAGCTCTCAGAAAATATTCAAATTAGTGAATATTGCTAAAAATACCGGTCAAAAATCCTCCCAAAAAGAGATTGAAGCGGTCCGCAGTGTTTTAAAAAAAGGGTGGATCGAGGACGCTGAAAAGCAGGTTAAAAACGAAGTGAAGCGGTTTAATAAAGCGCTTAAAGTCAAGTCTGCCTTTCCGGAGCAAACATTCAATACACTGGAAAAGAAAGTTTTGACTGCCTATAAGAAAGACATCAAAAAAGGGCAAGAACCACCAAAGTGCAAGGCGACGCTCTCGGCTATTCAAGACCTAGTGCGCGAAATGACTCGCTATGAGAACGAGCTGAATGAATTTGCCAAATCGGCCCGCTTCGCTAAAAAAGTATCTCTTAAGGTTGTGAAGGGCTATAAGGCCCGGCAGCGTATGGCCGTGGCGCTGCGCGACGCCCTTTCTGACATGTTGCAAAACTCATTATTTGGGCTTTTCAGTTCTGAAATTACGGCATATTTTCTGCATTGTATCGATCTTGCAAAATATTTAAGGCAGGCAGAGATTTCTGCGAAAAAACTCGGCAATATTTCCAAAAAAGACGCCGTAGATGCAGTTGGCAGGGCAAGGGTGGCAGGCGAATGGGTGCGATATTGGCAAAGCTCTGACTATTGGGAAGATTTGGCGGATCGTATCAAATAACGGGACCACCCCGCTCGGCGCTGTAGGGGGCCAGCCATTTTCTGGTCCCGATGCGCGCCAAAATCCGGCCCACAGCCTCAGCGCCTCAAAACGGTATAGTAAGGAGTGTTCACAGGCCCACCGGGTTTGTGGCTTTTGCTGCGCCGTATGTGGCAGGCTTTCACCGCATTCAGCATGCTTTAATCCAATGCAGGTAATGGCCTATTGCCCCGCATCTCCTTTATGCTTTACGCGGAAAAGCTGCGCGCAGGTGCCTTATTAACCCAACTTCAATTTTTTTGCGACAAAAGGACATTATATATTTAGGGAATTCCCGATTATGACAAAACGATCGCCAAACACTTCGACAAAGCTCGAAGAGTTTGACCGCACTTTCTCACCAGAGGTGCTTTTTTGGCGATATTGTCGGGGGCGGGTCCGTTTTTTCTGGCAACGGATGGCGGTTTTAGGCGGCGCGGCGCTGGCAGTTTCTTTTCTTTTATCTCCGCTTTTCGGGGCGTTTTCCCTCCTGCTCACAGCAGGCGCAGATATCGCCGATACTGCATTATTGAAACGTGCCATGACTAAGCACTTTCAAACGGATGGCTTTCTTAGGTGGCGAAAATGTGCAATCTTTACTGCCGCATTTCAGTCTGGTTCGATCGCATTCACTATTGTTATTGCCTGGCTCTATGGCGGCCCGCCCACCCACTTTTTTGCGCTTGTCATGGTCACAAGTGCTGCCATTGATGCCGGTTTGGCGATATACTATTTCAGGTTTATCACCCGCTTGAAGCAAACAATGTTTATCGTAGCGATGCTGACGCTTTTTGGTGTTGATTACATCTTAAACCTAACCCCCCATGCAATTTTGATTGTTGATTTTGCTGCGGCGGCCGTGCTTGCATATGTTATTTCACGCTTGCTTAAATACCTCTACAATTTTCAGGGCTACAATAAATCCGCCATGCGAAAAGTTATTTTGGCAGAAATGGACACGCAGCGCACAAATACCGACCTCATTACTCAGCGCAGCGAAGCCCGCAAGCTTGCCTTGGTGGCAGAAAAAGTAAATGACGCCATTATAATTTCGACACCAGAAGGGGAAATTACGTGGGTGAATGCCACGTTTACATTGATGACGGGCTATAGCGCCGAGGAGGCTGTGGGCCAGTTTACCCAAAACCTGCTCGATGGGCCTTGGACAGCAAAACAGGCGACGGCGCAAATAGCTAATGTATCCAAAACGCGGCGGCCAACGCGGGTCGAAATTGAAAATAAAACCAAAGCAGGGGCGCGCATTTGGGTCGAGTCCAGTATCACACCAATTTTTGATGATGACAGAAATCATATTTTGAATATCGGGGTTGAAAGGGATATTTCAATCGCAAAGAAAGCCGAAATTGATTTAACGGAAGCCTTGCAAATTAAAACAGAGTTTCTCGCAACCATGAGCCACGAAATTCGAACACCAATGAACGGGATCGTCGGGATGTCTGATTTGCTGGGCCGCACCGCGCTTTCGCATGACCAAGCGCTTTATGTTAAAACCATCGCGGATTCAGGGGCGGCGCTGCTAAGCATAATTGACGACATTCTCTATTTTTCAAAGCTGGAAGCCAGCAAACTAGAGCTATCAATAGCACCCTTTGCGCCAACAGATTTGCTAAATTCAATTCAAAATCTATTGGCGCCAACTGCGTCTAACAAGGGTTTGAAATTGAACCTGCAATCAGACCCTAAAACCCTGCCGATATTGATGGGTGACAAAGGGCGCATTCGGCAAATTATTGTAAACTTGGTTGGCAACGCGATCAAATTTACCGATGAAGGGCAGGTTACGCTCATTGCCAGCTGCCTGCCGAAAGAGGGTGGTTTTTTGCTTTCTATCAACGTAAAGGATAGCGGAATTGGCATCCCGACTGACAAGTTAGCCCTGATATTTGAAGCATTTACGCAGGTTGATGGCAAATCGACCCGCCGTGCTGACGGCACAGGCCTTGGCTTGAGTATCAGCAAACAACTGGCGCGCCAGATGGGCGGCGATTTTGCGGTAAAATCGTCTGAGGATAATGGCTCCAGCTTTACCTTTAGCGCCACCTTCCCGAAAGCATGCGCGACCGACGCCACACCGTCGGCACCCCAGCACAAGCCAATACAGCTGCTTCCATCCTTTAGTATTTTGATTGCTGAAGATAATCTTACCAACCAATTTATAATAAGAAAAATCCTCGGCGCACACGAGGCCACCCTTCAATTTGCCGAAAATGGCGCCGATGTGGTGAAAATGTATAAAGAAAAAGCCCCGGATATTGTGCTTATGGATATTTCTATGCCCATTCTTGACGGGCTTGAAGCACCCGCCGCATCCGCGCCTATGAAAAGCAAAATGGCCTCACCCTCACCCCGATCATTGCACTTACGGCAAATGCTTACGAGTCTGACCGCAAAAATTGCTTTGAAGCAGGCATGAATGGCTTTGTGGCCAAGCCGATACGGATAAATACTCTGATGGCAGAAATAAGCAGCGCTATGGCGGTGAATGATATCGGGTAAGTTTCAAATCGTTTCGGCCGCCAGCTCAAAAAACAATTGCCGGAATATTTTCATTTCCCCCAGCGTGCCGCTATGCGAGATCGCGGTGCGATTGGTGAGCAAAATAGCGATGAGGCCGCTCTTCTTGTCCATCCACAAGGCGGTGCCGGTAAAGCCGGTATGGCCAATGGCCCCATCAGGAAAGCCCACGCCACAGCTCGGCGCAGGGGTGGCGGGTTGCTTTACCTCCCAGCCAAGGCTGCGCGGGGTTTGGCCAGCGAGGGAGAAATTTCGGAACATTACAGAAGCCGCCCTCGCTGGGAAAACCCCTTCACCGTTCGTCAAAAGCATGTGGGCAAAGCGGAAAAGATCCTGCGCCGTGGAAAACAGGCCAGCATTGCCGGCAGCACCGCCAAAAATTAGAGCATTGCTATCATGCACAATACCGGCTTGTGCGGGGGCAGGGCGATTTGGCACAAGGCGTGCGGGGTCCACACCGTTTTCCAACGGGGTATAGCCGCTGTCAGACATCCCAACTGGCTTGGCAATATGGTGATTAAAAAGGGTGGTCAACGGTTGGCCACTGGCCTTTGCAAGCACCTCGCCGAGCAACAAATAGCCAAGGCAACTATAGGTCACCCGCTGGCCCGGCGGGTGCGCAAGCGGCACGTTATAAAGCGCCGTGCGGGCCTGTTTACGGGTTTTGCAAAAATCTGAAAACCTCACAGTTGCGGGCAGGCCTGCGCTATGGCTGGCAAGCTGGCGAAGGGTAATATCGCCTTTCATCGGGCCGGTGAACCGAGGTAAATAGGCGCTTACCTTTTGCTCTAGCGGCAGGTCAAGCGCCAGAAGCAGGCTGGCGGTGGCAACGGGTTTGCTCAGCGAGGCGATATCAAAAGTCGCGTTTTCCGTAAGCGGGCGGGTGCCATCAAAGGTGCCATAAGCCCTGTGTAGCTTGATTTTGGTGCCCTTGGCCAGCAGCACCTCCGCCCCGTAAAACAGGCCGGAGGTGAGGCCGGATTGGATCAGCGCCTCCATAGTTTACTTGATCGCCCCCGCCGTCATCCCCGCGATAA
>JAJRRX010000437.1 GCA_024279075.1 Alphaproteobacteria bacterium
AACAAATACGCCATGGGCACCAGCCTGCAACGGGCGTCTTCTACGCCTGATCTATACACGCGCGGGGCGGCCTTTGGCATTCCGGGGGAAAAGGTCGACGGCATGGATGTGCAGGCAGTGAAAGATGCGGGGGCCAAGGCCGTGGCGCACTGCCGCGCGGGCAAGGGGCCGTATATTCTGGAGATGAACACCTATCGCTACCGTGGCCATTCCATGTCTGACCCCGCCAAATACCGCAGCCGTGAAGAGGTGCAAAAGGTGAAGGAAGAGCGCGACCCGATTGACCACGTGCGCGACCTGTTGGTGAGCGGCAAGCATGCTTCGGAAGCCGACCTGAAGGCGATTGATAAAGAGATTAAAAAGGTCGTAATTGCGGCGGCAGATTTTGCCACGGCAAGCCCCGAGCCGGATGTATCCGAGCTTTACACAGACATTTTGGCGGAGGTGAACTGATGGCCATTAATATTCTCATGCCCGCCCTTTCGCCCACCATGGAAGAAGGCACACTTGCAAAATGGCTGGTGAAGGAGGGCGACACGGTGGAGTCTGGTGACATCCTTTGCGAGATCGAAACCGACAAGGCAACGATGGAATTCGAGGCGGTTGACGAGGGCGTTATTGGCAAAATTCTGGTAGCCGATGGTACCGAGGGCGTAAAGGTGAACGCCCCGATTGCGGTGCTGGTAGAGGACGGTGAAAACGCCGATGCGGCCCCCGTTGCAGCGGCACCTGCGCCCGCTGAGGCCCCTACCCCCGTTGCGGCAGCGCCCATAGCGAGCACGCCGGTTGAGCAAGACCTGCCCGCAGGCACCACCTTCAAAAGCCAAACCGTGCGTGAAGCCATTCGCGACGCCATGGCCGAAGAAATGCGGCGCTCTGAAGATGTGTTCCTTATGGGTGAGGAGGTGGCGCAATATCAGGGCGCTTACAAAATCAGCCAAGGTATGCTGGATGAATTCGGCCCCAAACGGGTGATCGACACGCCGATCACCGAGCACGGCTTCACCGGCATTGCCATTGGCGCGGCCTTTGCCGGCCTCAACCCGATTGTGGAATTCATGACATGGAATTTTGCCATGCAGGCGATTGACCAGATCATAAACTCCGCCGCCAAAACCCGCTATATGTCGGGCGGGCAAATGACCTGCCCGATCGTGTTTCGCGGGGCCAATGGTGCGGCCTCCCGCGTGGGTGCCCAGCACAGCCATGATTACGCCACGTGGTATGCCCAAGTGCCGGGCCTCAAGGTGGTTATGCCCTACTCCGCCGCTGACTATAAAGGCCTAATGAAATCCGCCATTCGCGACCCAAATCCGGTAGTGGTGCTGGAAAACGAAATCCTCTATGGCCGCAGTTTTGATGTGCCTGAAATAGAGGATTACACCGTGCCCATCGGCAAGGCCCGCATCTGGCGCGAGGGTGATGACGTGACGATCGTGAGCTTCGGGATTGGTATGCAATATGCGCTGGAAGCGGCAGATAAGCTCGCCGAGGAGGGCATTTCAGCCGAGGTGATTGACCTGCGCACCTTGCGCCCGATGGACACCGACGCGATCATCAAATCGGTGAAGAAAACCAACCGTTGCGTGACCGTGGAGGAGGGTTTCCCCGTGGCCTCCATTGGCGGCCATATCTCGGCTGTGCTCATGCAAGAGGCGTTTGATTACTTGGATGCGCCGGTGATTAATTGCACGGGCAAAGACGTGCCGATGCCCTACGCCGCCAACCTCGAAAAGCTAGCGCTGGTGACCACGCAAGACGTGATATCGGCCGTTAAATCAGTGACTTACCGTTAGGAGCGGACCATGCCAATAAATATCCTCATGCCCGCGCTCTCGCCTACGATGGAAGAGGGCACCCTTGCCAAATGGTTGGTGAAAGAAGGCGATACGGTTGAATCTGGTGATGTACTCTGCGAGATCGAAACCGATAAAGCGACGATGGAATTTGAAGCGGTCGATGAGGGCATCATCGGCAAGATCATCGTGGCTGATGGCACCGAGGGCGTGAAGGTGAACGCCCCGATTGCGGTGCTGCTGGAAGAGGGCGAAAGCGCGGCGGATATTTCCGACGCCCCTGCCCCCGCTGCCGCGCCAAAAGTCGCTGAAGTTGCGGCAAAAGCTCCGGCCTCTGCGCCTGCCGCTCCGGCCGCCGCCAAGGGCGACCGCATTTTTGCCTCGCCACTGGCCCGCCGGATTGCCGCGCAAAAGGGCCTCGACCTTACCACGCTCACAGGCTCCGGCCCCAAGGGCCGCATTGTGAAAGCAGATGTTGAAAACGCTGCTGCGCACCCCAAAGCCGAAGCTCCGGCCGCCGCACCTGCGCCGCAAAGTGCCGACGCCAACACCGTTATGGCCATGTATGCGGACCGCGAATATGAGGAAATGCCGCTTGACGGGATGCGCAAAATCATTGCGTCTCGCCTGACGGAAGCCAAGCAAACCATCCCGCATTTCTATCTGCGCCGCGAGATCCATCTTGATGCGCTGCTAAAATTCAGGAGCGAACTTAACAAGAGCCTGGCTGACAAAGGCATCAAGCTTTCTGTCAATGATTTCATCATTAAAGCCTGTGCAATGGCCCTGCAAGAGGTGCCAGATTGTAACGCCGTTTGGGCTGGAGACCGCATTCTCAAGCTTAAGCCCTCGGATGTGGCGGTGGCGGTGGCAGTGGAAGGCGGGTTGTTTACGCCCGTGCTTCGCGACGCTGAGTCCCGCACGCTTTCCAGCCTATCGGCTGAAATGAAGGACCTTGCCGCGCGGGCCAAAACCCGCAAGCTTGCCCCGCATGAATACCAAGGCGGCAGCTTTGCGATTTCCAACCTCGGAATGATGGGAATTACGAATTTCGATGCGGTGATTAACCCGCCGCATGGCTCTATTCTGGCCGTGGGCGCAGGGCAGAAGGCACCTGTTGTTAATGCCGATGGCGAGCTGGATATTGCCACCGTAATGTCAGTGACCTTATCGGTAGATCACCGCGTGATCGACGGGGCCTTGGGCGCGCAATTCCTTGCGGCTGTGAAGCAAAATCTCGAAAATCCGGTGGTGATGTTGGCGTAATGGTGGGGTAAAACCTCACCCTACCCGTTCAGAAGTTGATCCATCTCGTTAGAAGGCTGGTCGCAGCCCGCCTCCCCCACAACCTTGGCCGGAACCCCCGCCACGGTTTTGCATGGCGGAACATCGC
Organism: Alphaproteobacteria bacterium; assembly: GCA_024279075.1. Lineage (GTDB taxonomy): Bacteria > Pseudomonadota > Alphaproteobacteria > Rhodobacterales > Rhodobacteraceae > UBA3077. Next base: position 3,190 of record JAJRRX010000437.1, read on the forward strand.
GCAGCACCACAGAGCCAGCGGCCACGCGGCTGCAATGGCCGATGTGGATATTGCCCAAAATTTTAGCCCCTGCACCCAGCAGCACACCATCGCCTATTTTCGGATGGCGGTCTTCGTCCTCTTTGCCGGTGCCCCCCAGCGTTACAGAGTGCAGCATGGAAACATTATCCCCAACCACCGCCGTTTCCCCAATCACTATCGAGTGCGCGTGGTCAATCATCAGCCCTTTGCCGATCTTCGCGCCGGGGTGGATGTCTATCCCGAACACTTCAGAGCTGCGCATCTGGGCAAAATAGGCCATATCTTTGCGCCCTTGCAGCCATAGCCAGTGCGCCACGCGGTAGGCCTGCACGGCCAGAAATCCCTTGAAGTAAAGCAACGGCTGAATGCTGCGATGGCAGGCAGGGTCGCGGTCCAGAATCGCGCCAATATCCGCCCGTGCGGCTTCGCCAAGCGCAGGCTCCGCGCCGTAGGCTTCCACGCAGACCTCATTCACCACGCTCTCGGTCATATCTCCCGAGGCTAGTTTTTGCGCAATCCGGTAAGCTAGCGCCGATTCCAGCGTTTTGTGGTGTAACACTGCCCCATAAACCACGCCCGCCATGGCAGGTTCAGCGGCAATAATATCTTGCCCTTCAGCATTTATGGCATCCCAAACCGGATCCACGCTGCTTAATTTTGCCTGTTTTTGGCCCATTTTCCCACTCCTTCGCCGATTTTAGTTGGCGTTTGAGGTTATAGTTCATAGCTCGGGGGCAAGATTGCAAGCAACAATGCCAAAAAAATGCCGGTGCGAATACAAAAACCCGTTACCACACAAGCCCATTACGCCCCAAAGAACTGCTCGGCACTCACATAGCCCGCCAACCGCGCGGCCTCGGACCACGCGCGCTCATGTGAGGTATCCCCGACCACCACCACGCCATCGCGCGGCAGATTGCGCCTGTAAACTTCATCCAGAATAATTGCACGGGTTTCGCCCCAAGTATGACTGAAATTGGGGGCCGCAAAGCTCGGCATATCGGGCACCGATTTCAGCGGGGCATGGCACGCTGCAAGGCGCTTTACATTACCTATTTCCCTAAGCTTCAGCACTCGATCTTCAGGCATCACTTTAACTTTAGGCATCACCCGCAGGGCATTGCTTGAAAACAGAAAAGCAATCACATCATGGCCGCTCGCTGCCCTGATCGAGGCATAGGATTTGTAATCCAAACCAATTTCAGCCGCCCGCGCAACCCGCACCCGTAAAATTTCGATCGGCAGGGTTTTGAGTAGGCTTTTGCGCGCCTTGCTCCAGCAATGCGTGCGCCAAGCCTGCCCGCCTTCCATGCTTGGCCCACGGTTATGCCCGATCATGTTTCAAACTCCGCCAACCGCGCCACGTAGCGGGCCAATGTGTCTATCTCAAGGTTCACCACATCACCCACCTTCACGCCATGCCAAGTGGTATGCATTTTGGTATGCGGGATGATATTCACGCCAAATTCGCAGCCCTCTACATCATTCACCGTCAGCGAGGTGCCATTTAGCGCCACTGAGCCTTTGGGCGCAACAAAACGCGCCAGCGCCGCCGGTGCCGCAAGCACAAAGCGCGTGCTTTCGCCCTCATCGGCCACTGAAATAACCGTCGCCACCCCGTCCACATGGCCTGAAACGATATGCCCGCCAAGTTCATCGCCCAGCTTAAGCGCGCGCTCAAGGTTGAGGCGGGTGCCAACTGGCCACGCCACATTGCCTTGCATAATGTTGGTTTTGGTTATGCTTTCCGCTGAAATATCAACATCAAACCAGCCCTGCCCCTTATCCACCACCGTCAGGCAAATGCCGTTACAGGCGATCGAGGCCCCAAGGTCCACCCCTGCCATATCATAGCGCGTATTGATCCGCGCATGCAGGTCGCCGCGCATTTCCACTTTGGAAACCTCGCCAATATCGGTGATAATGCCTGTAAACATGAGTGCCTCATTCTTTTGCCTGTCACCTAGGTAACAAGCCACGCAGGTTTGGGCAAGGCGCGCGGGTATATTGGTTGTTAGTTGGTTTCATGTTATCTATATGTCAGAAACCAACACATGAGCCCATTTTGCCCCAAACGCAGCACAGTTTCCTTTTTTTGCAAGGCCCACACGGGCCGTTTTTTGGCATGCTTGGGCGCAGCCTGCGAGCGGCGGGGCATGGCGTACGCAAAGTCGGCTTTAACCGGGGGGATCGCTTTTTTTGGCCCCGAAACCTGCCCTATACCGCCTTTCAGGGTGACGAGGCGGGTTGGCCAGCGGCGTTAGAGGCGCTGATATTAAAGCATAAAATCACCGATATCGTGCTTTATGGCGATGCCCGCGCCCTTCACCAAAGGGCAGTAGAGATAGCGCACAAAAAAGGCCTAAAGCTGCATTGCTTTGAGGAAGGCTATTTGCGCCCGTTTTGGGCCACTTATGAGCGTTCTGGCTCCAACGGCAATTCAGCTCTGATGAAATTAGATATCGAGGATATGCGCGCCTTGATGGATGATGACGCGACCGAGCTTGTCGATGTGCCTTCGCAATGGGGGCCGCTGTGGCACCATATTTACTACGGCGCGCTTTACCACCTGAACTTGCTTTTCCCCTCTAAAACCTACGCCAAATACCGCCCGCACCGTGAAAATTCGATTGGTGAGGAGTTTTATAACGCCGTGAAAGCACTGGCCACCATGCCCCTGCGCTCGGTTAACCGGCGGGTGGCCACCAAACGGCTTTTAAAGCGCGGGGACCCTTATTTTTTGGGCCTACTTCAGCTTGGGCATGATAGTTCAATCACGGCGCACTCGGCTTTTGACACCAACAAGCAGTTTGTCGATCTGTGTATCAAGGAGTTTTCTCGCGGGGCGCGCTCGCATTATCGACTGGTGTTCAAAACCCACCCGCTGGACGATGGGCGCGACAAGCTTAAGCAACACATTACCGCCAGCGCCGCCAAAAACGGCGTTGCAGATCGGGTAGATTTTATTCAAGGTGGTAAGCTCGGGGTGCTGCTGGATAGCGCCACGGGGGCGATCACCATTAATTCCACCGCCGCCCAGCAAGCACTGTGGCGCAGCCTGCCAGTGCGGGCGATCGGGCAATCTGTGTTTAAAAAGGACGGGCTGGTTTCTCGCCAACCCTTGGCCGAGTTTTTTAATAACCCGACCCCACCAGACCGGGCCTCTTACCTCGATTATCGCCGGTTTTTACTACAAACCTCGCAAGTGGCAGGGGGATATTACACAGCCAAAGGCCGTGCCGCGCTCACCCGCAGGGTGGTTGATATGGTGTTATCCGCCCACGGCCCTTATGAAAGCCTGTCGCTAAAACATGTGGCAAAAGAGACTCGCCCCGCATTAAAAATCGCGCAACCCAAATCTTGAGTTTGATTTTTGCGCCCGGGCCGTTATGGTGTGGTTAACAAAGCGCAAAAAGCGTTGAGCAGTCATATTAACATAGCGGGCAACAGTGTGAAAAATTCAGGTTTTACAACCAATCGGGCAAGATTGGCGACAGTTTTAACAATGGTCTTGGTGCTGGCGTCCTGCGGGCTGCCACGGTCCGGCCCGTCTCGCAGTGAAATTCTGGCGGGTTCGGTTGAAAATGGCGGCCAAACAAATATCGTCTATGTGGATGATCGTGTCGCGCGCGCTTCTATTATCGAAACACCCTTGGGCTTTTCCCGCACATTCCTCAACGCGGGCAGCCTGTCGATTGATCGCATCCGCGCAGGTGATTTGCTCACCGTGACCATTTGGGAAAATGTTGAAAACGGCTTGCTCGCCGCCCCCGGTGCAAGCTCAACCACGCTAAAAGACATTCAGGTAGACCAGCTTGGCAACATATTTGTGCCTTATGCAGGTGTGGTGCGCGCCTCGGGCCGCACGCCTGAAGAGCTGCGGGAAAACCTTACGCAGCTTTTGGCCCGCCAAACCCCCGACCCACAAATTGAAGTGCGGCGCGAGGCGGGCGATTCTGCCGTTGTTAATGTCGTTGGCGGGGTTAACCGCCAAGGTGTGATCGCGCTCAGTGCCGCCAGCCGCCGCCTGACAGCCGTGCTTGCCGTTGCCGGCGGGGTATCGATAGACCCTGCGGGCACCAAAGTAACCGTGCAGCGCGGCGGAGAAAGCAGCTCCATTTGGCTACGCGACCTGTATGCCAACCCGAGCAATGATATTAACCTGCGCGCACAAGATCGCATTATTGTTGAAAAAGATCAGCGCGCCTTCACCGTGCTCGGGGCCT
>JAJRRX010000438.1 GCA_024279075.1 Alphaproteobacteria bacterium
CCCTGTCATCATGCCGGGCAGCGAGACCACACCAATAGCCGCCATCGCGTTAATGCTGGGCATAAACCCCGCTCGCATGGCTTGGCGAATAAAGGGCCGCATGGCTTGCCATTTGTTGGCCCCGAGCAAAAGCTGCGCCTCAATCGCGCGTTGCTCGCGGTTAAGCGCGGTGTGTAATGTATCCAGCGCAAGGCTGATCCCTGTCATGGCGTTGCCCATAATCATACCCAAAAGCGGTAGGGCAAAGCGCGGGTGCCACCACGGGTCCGGCTGCACGATAAGCGCCAAGGCCATTAGGGCAACAACCCCGACACTCACCGCCATCGAACCGCCGCCAATCGCCAAGCCACGCCAGCCCTTCAGGCGGCGCTCTTGCCGCGCCCAGATTTCGCGCGCGGCAAAGCCTGCCATAAACAGCGCCACCAACAGCGTGAGCCACGGGGATTGGATTTCAAACAGGCTTTTAAGTAATAGCCCCACAAGCAGAAGCTGCGCGACCATACGCACCATGGCAAAGGCCAAATTGCGGGCAATACCCAGCTTAAGCCAAAGGGAAAGCACACCATTAAGCAGCAGGAACACCGAGGCAAGCGCTATATCAAAATAGCTCAGTTGGATATACTCAGCCATGTGCGGCCTCCAACAACTGCCCATCAGCTAGCACATAATGCCGATCCGCAATGCGCGCAGCTTGGGCGGGATCATGCGTCACCAGCAAAACGCTGACGCCAGACGCAATGCAGCGCTTAAGGCGCGCCTCAAACAGGGCGGTATTCTCTGCATCAAGCGGGGCTGTTGGCTCATCAAGTAGCAGCACATCTGGCGCGTGCTCCAACAGGCGCAAAAAAGCCAACCGCTGGCGCTCGCCGGATGACAGCCGCGCCACCTCCCAGCCCATCGCCTCGGGCGAAAGGCCGAGGCTAGCAAGGTCCGCTTTTTGCGGTGTTTCAAAATGTTCCGATACGAAATCGGCCCACCAACCGCTTTCGGCAGGTAAATACGCGACCTTTCGCCGCCATGCGGGCGCAAGCATATCCGACCGCGCGCCGCTTTGGGTGCGTAAATCACCCGCATTCGGGTCAAGGTCTGCGATTGCCCGCAGCAACACTGATTTCCCACTGCCCGAGGGGCCGGTAATGGCGATAACTTCACCATTACCAAGGCTCAGGCTGACAGGGCCAATATGCAGGCGGGTGAGGGCTTTTATTTCAAGCATAACCCCACGCTACGCCCTGCCGCGCGGCTTTCATAGCCCCTTTGGCCGCCGCCGCTTTTCGCTCCACGCGATGATGAGCGCGCCGAGGATGATAATACCCGCGCCTGTAAGGCTAAGCGTTGAGGGCAGCACGCCGAAGATGATGAAATCATAAAGCGCGGCGAAGATGAGGGTGGCATAGAAGAGGGGGGCCACAAAGCTGGCATCGCCCCGCCTTATGGCAAAGAGGAACAGTGATTGCGCGGTGACCATGAGCAGGCCAATGGCGACGAGGCCCGCCCATTGCTGCGGCGTTGGCGTGGCCCAGACAAACAGAGCGACAGAGCCTGCGAACAGCGTGCCAAAGCCATTGGAGAATAACAGGATTTGAATGGTATTTTCGCGGTTGCTGAGCAGCTTCACCATGATAATCTCGAAAGCCAGCACAAAGGCGGCCAACAGCGCAATAAGGGCGGCGGGCTGAAAGCTGCTAAAGCCCGGGCGGATAAGCAGCAGCGCGCCGATGACCGACAGCGCAGCCGCCAGCCAGCGGCGGGGGCCAACGGTTTCCTTCAGCAGCGGAATGGCCAGCACCATAGCGATGATCGGGTTGAGCATACTAATCGCGGTGGCATCGGCCAGCGGGATCAGCGCCGAAGCGGCAAACATACAGGTGACACCAAAGGAGCCAGCGGAAGCGCGGCCAAAGTGCAGCCATATCGCGGGCTTGGTAAAACGCGGGCGGATGATTGCCGTGGCAATCAGCAGCGCCGCCAGCGCAAACACATAGCGCCCAGCGGTGATCTGAAACGGGTTGAGCGCGGGGCCGAGCGCCGCTGTCCCTAGCGCCTTGGCCAGCAGGCTGGTGCCCGCAATCAGCGCGCTGGCGGCAAGCATCACCATAACGGTAAGCACAATTTTGCGGGTTTCCATTGGGTGGCTCCTAGCCAAGGGTGGAAGGACGCTATGGGGGGAGGGTGGAAATGTCCAGAGATGGTTTTGTCAGTGCCAGAAAAGGCTATAAAATCACCGGCGTGATTGCCCCCAACCAACACCTCCCGCCCGTCGGACGCCGTGCAGCAAGCTGCAAGTCGCCTCCCGTTGGGCCTAGCCTCGGCTTCGCCATCGGCAGGAGGGATTTCATCCCCCCTCTGCGCAAGCGCATTCACCCCCTTGAAAGGCGAGGCCATCGCCCGTCAGGGCCACCGTTTTTCGTCTTCGAAAAACCTGCCTTTGCTGAGCGGGAGGGCTTGGCGCGCCCTCTCCTCAAGCCCCAAATTGGCGGCCCTCCCCGAGGCAAAGGCAAACTGGCTGGCCTAATGTTTACGCCTCAAATTCTGTTTCAGACCCCTATAGAACCCGCGCCTAAACAGACCTCACTAAACCAGTTTAGTGAGATCAATTAGATTTACGCATTATACCACGCAATCAAAGGTTTGCATGCAAATGCACACGGAAGAATAGAGTCCTTTTTCGGGCGGTGTGCACTTCGCAGCGTCACCCTGCTCTCATAGCTTTGTTGACTCCCCCCTGCCTTTACGGCAAGAGGGTTATGCGCCCGATTTTGGGCGCTTTATTGCTTTAAATAAGGAGTAACGGACGTGATAAGCCCCGTATTGCCAACCTATACGCGGGCACCGCTTTCTTTCAAGAAAGGTCAGGGCCCTTGGCTAGAAACCGACGCTGGAGAGATGTACTTGGATATGGGGGCCGGTATCGGCGTTTGTAGCCTTGGC
>JAJRRX010000022.1 GCA_024279075.1 Alphaproteobacteria bacterium
AAGGCAATGCCTTTTCGATGGTGCCAGCAGGCACTTGCACAACCATCGAACTGCCAGACATGGCCGACGGCTCCGAGCGCATGGGCTCTATGGAAGAGCTAACCCGTGACGTGCCTGCATAAATAATATAGGATGTGCCGGAACCTCGGCACATCCACCCCATATATACGAGCCTCCCATGCCCCTTATTCCACATTTGCCCAATAGCGCAGGGGTTGGCTACAAACCCCAGCACCTTGATGATATTCTCGCCGATGCAGGCCATGTTAAATGGCTGGAAATCCACGCCGAGAATTATATGTCTGCTGGCGGGCCGATGCTGGCCCAGCTCAAGCGGCTTGCCGAGCAATTCCCCATTTCCTGCCACGGTGTTGGCCTTTCCATCGGCGGCGAGCGCCCCTTGGATAAAGACCACCTCAAACGCCTTAAGCACCTGATAAGCTGGCTAAAACCCGCCTCGTTTTCCGAGCACCTCGCATGGTCCACCCATGAAGGCGGCTTCTTGAACGACCTCCTCCCCGTGCCCTATAACATGGACACGGTAAAGCGTGTCGCTGACCACGTGAACGAAGTGCAGGACACGCTGGGTGTGCAAATGCTGCTCGAAAACCCCTCGGTTTATGTTGCCTTTGCCGCCTCCACCATGGACGAGATCACCTTCATTAACGAAGTCGTCTCCCGCACCGGCTGCGGGTTGCTGCTGGACGTTAACAACGTCTTCATCTCCGGCACCAACCAGGACTATTCCCCCGAGGATTACATCGCCAATTTCCCCGTTGAACATATTGGAGAACTGCACCTCGGCGGCCATATCAAAGACCAAGACGAACACGGCGCGCCGCTCCTGATTGACAGCCATAACGACAAAGTGGTCGATCCCGTCTGGACCCTGCTGGACACCCTGCTCCAGCGCACCGGCCCCAAACCCATCCTCGTCGAGTGGGATAACGACATCCCAGATTGGCCGATTTTGGAGTCAGAGGCCGCCCGTGCGACCGCTGCGCTGGAGGCCCTGAAATGAGCCAAATAGACTTCTCAAAAGCCCTGCTAGATAACGAGCAACCCACCCCCGAAGGCCTGGTAGACCCAAAAGGCCGCCCCGCCGGCAAGCGATTCGACGTCTATCGCAACAACGTCATCCTCTCCCTCTCGGATGCCCTGTCAGACGCCTATCCGGTGGTCCAAAAGCTGGTCGGCGAAAAATTCTTCCAAGCCATGGCCGGTGTTTTCGTGCGCATGTATCCGCCCAAAACCCCGATCCTGTCGGACTTCGCCCCCGAATTTCCCGACTTCCTCGCCAGCTTCCCCCCCGTAGCCAAGCTCACCTACCTGCCAGACGTTGCCCGCGTTGAGCGCGCCCGCACCCAAGCCTATCACGCGGCCGATGCCGCCCCGATAGACGGCGCCGCCCTCGCCGCCCTGACGCCTGAACAAATGGCCGAAGCCAAGCTCCGCCTGCACCCCAGCCTGCACATCATCTCCTCACCATTCCCCGTGTTTGCTATCTGGCAAAAAAATTCCGACGCCCCCGAAACCGCGATCCCAAAACACGGCCAAGACGTCCTCATCGCCCGCCCGCATGATATGGTCGAAATGCGCACCCTGCCGCCGGGCGCGGCTGATTTCCTGCGCGCCCTCGCCTCGGGCCGCACCCTCGGCCAAACCATCGAATTCTGCGAAAAGATCCCGCTCTTTGACCTCACTGAAAACATCGGCGGATTGTTTGAATCCAACCTCCTGATCAAAATCGAAAGCTAACCCCATGAATGCCCTTCTGAATCTTTACAACAAACCTCTCACCGCCATTGAATCCAAGCTAGAACCATGGCTCCTGCCCACGCTGGCCCGCTTCACCTTCGTAGCGGTTTTGTTCATGTATTTCTGGACCTCCGCTAGCCTAAAGCTCGGCGACAATATCTTCAGCCTCAGCTTCGGTGCCTACGGCCAAATCTTCCCCGTCGCGTTTGACGCCGCCGGCTATGACGTCGGCCAGCTCTCCACTTTCCACAAAGTGGTTGCCTACGCTGGCACCTACGCCGAATTCGCCCTGCCCGTCCTCATCGCCATCGGCCTTTTCACCCGCCTCGCCGCACTCGGCATGATCGGCTTTGTCTTCGTGCAGTCCTACGTAGACATCTTCGGCCACATGGCCGACGAAACCGCCATAGGCACATGGTTTGACCGCATAAATGACAGTGCCATTCTCGACCAACGCCTCTTCTGGGTTACCATCCTGATGCTGCTCTTCATCAAAGGCGCAGGCCCGCTCTCCGCTGATAAGCTCATTGGGTTGAAATAAACGCCTGCAAGCCATAGGCGCAGCACGCGCCGTGTGAGGGGGGCAAACAGGGGCGAAGCCCCACCTTTGCTCCCCCACTGCGATTTAAGTTTATTTAGCATCGAAAAACACTGCCTCTCGCTGCACTCGAACGCGTTTTTCAATACCTCTTTCTAAAAAAACTCATATCGCCGGAACGCGGCGCGCGGCCAGAACTGCCCTGCCATTCCGAGCTTGCTTTTGTCTCTGCGGAGGTAAACCCCCACTCGACAAAAGCACATTTTCAGACAAGCTGAAAATGCCTGCCGCTGGCCCTAGCCTCGCAGCGCTCGGTGGGCAAGGATCAAACGTTAGGCTTAAAACTCGCCAGTTTGGCCCCAAAACCAATAAACACAACCCCCGTCACCCCTTTCAGCCAGCGCTGAAACGCGCCCTTTTGCACCACCGCAGTGAGTGTCGAAAACAGCAGAACCATCGCGCCGAACCACACGCCATTGATCATCGAGTGAATAAACACCAGCATAAAAGACGCCGCCGCCGAGGTCTCTCCCACCGTTACGAACTGCGGGAAGGCCGCGAGGTAAAACATCGAGACTTTCGGATTCAGCGCATTAGTGATGAACCCCTCGACAAAGGCCTTCCGCAAGGTCCGCTGCCGCTCTGCCGGTGCAATATTTCCCGATGCCGCCACGCCCCTAAACGCCGCCACCAGCGCCTTCACGCCAATCCAGATCAGGTAAGCCGCCCCGAGATATTTCACCACTGCAAACGCCGTCGCCGATTGCACAAGAATGAGCGAGATCCCCAAAATCGCCATCGCCCCGTGCAGATAAAACGCCGCCACAAACCCCGCTACATTGGCAAAGCCCGCCGCGCGCCCCGAGGTTGGCACCGTTTTTGCGATCAGCACCCCGTTAGGGCCGGGCGACATAACAAGCAAAGACGCCACCATCGTAAAGGTCAGAATATCAGACCAAGCCATCATGCCCCCTCCGCCCCATAAGCCAGCCGCACATATTCGGCCAGTTGCTCGGCCATCTCTCGCCGCGCGCCTTCGGCTATATACATATTGATGTTAAAAACCGGCAGTTCCGGCAGCGCGCCATTGTGAGCTATCTCCTTCATATAGGGCGAGGAGGTTTCCGAGAGCAGCGCATGAATGGCCAAATCAGCCGAGACAGTTGCCTCAATGGTGCGGGTTGAATCCGAGGTCACCACCATGTCCCATTCCAGCCCTTCATCCTCTAGCGCTCGCTGGGCTGTGGGCCGGAAAATGCAATTGGTTTCAAAGGCTAGCTTCAAGGGCCGCTCCTCCCACACCCGCCCACCTTCGCCGCCAACCCAAACCAAAGGCGCGCGCTTTAGGGCCTCGCCGCCTTTATCCATGCCATGCTCGGTGGTGAGGATCATATCAATTTGCCCCGCCGCCAGCATGCGCTTTAGGTGCGCGGTATAGGAGGAAACCAGTTGCACTTTAACCCTCGGGAAATTATTGGCGAAGCGCTTTAGCACCCCGGGTACGTGCGGATAAACAATGTCCGACGGCACCCCAAAGCTCACCTCCCCTTCAAACTGCGCATCGGTCATGCGCAACCACACTTCGTCATTCATCGCCAGTATTCTCCGCCCATAGCCCAGCAACTGCTCGCCTTGCAATGATAGCCGCACTCCACGGCCCGAGCGCACCAGCAAGGGCTGCGCCAGCGCCTCCTCCAACCGCTTGAGCTGCATCGAAACCGCTGATTGCGTCAGGTGCAACTGCGCCGCGGCTTTAGTGACCCCGCCTGATTCCGCCACCGTTACAAACGAGCGTAGCGCCGTGATATCCAAATTCCTAACCATATCACTCCCCTTGATGTGTTTATCAACAATCATTCATTTTACTTATTTCAGGTCATGCCCCATATATCAACCTATGAAATGATTTCATACAAACCTAACACAAATCTTAAAGTGTTTCAAAGCAGAATTGAACCGACCAGCCCAGCGAACGCAATCGCTGCCTCGCTGGGCTCGTCGGAGCCGTTTGACAGATGTTTTGAAACCCCTAAATGGAGGCAATCATGCAAGCTCTCGCACTCAAAACCGTTCAAATTCCGGCATTCTCAGTAAATATGGTTGCCACATGGGCCCGCCGCTTTAACACCCGCGCTGCGCTGGCAAAGCTTGATAACACAGCGTTGGAAGACATCGGCGTCAGCTATCGGCAGGCGCTCAAAGAGGCCAACAAGCCGTTTTGGCTCTAACCCTTCCAACCGTTGCGCCAGTGCGCGCGCAACGGTTACGCCTAATTCATAAAATTTTGCTAAAACTTTACCCGCCAGACAAAGCCACAAGGCTTACGGGAAATTCGCGTCGGGCATATCACATAAACGCCCTCTGCGTTCCGCCGATACCAAATCAAAAGGCGGCCATTGGGAATGTAGGTAACGCTTAAAACCGTTTGGCCATAAGCCAACCGACGCGATTTCCCATTTCAAAGGTCAGGATATCCCGCCTGATCCATCCATTGCCAGCTAACAAAACGGCCATGCCCACAGGCATCGCCGCCATTGCCGCGCGCTCAGTCCAGCGCACCAAGCACCACAGGCCCGATATCTTCCACGATCCGCATCACCCCGTCCGCATTCGGGTGCATCCCGTCATCTTGCAACAGCGCATAAAACGCGACCAGCCCATCGGCCTGCCCTAACCCTGCTAGGAAAAACGGATAAAGCTCCGCGCCATATTTCTCCGCCAAATCCGGATACATTCCGTCAAAATCCGCGCGATACTCTACGCCATAATTAGGCGGGGCCAGCATGCCCGCCACCAGCACCTTTATCCCGCGCCCAGTTATATCCGCCAATATCGCATCTAGGTTCGCCCGTGCCACGCTTGGGGCCACGCCGCGCAGCATATCGTTTGCGCCCAGCTCTAAAATCACCAAATCAGCGCCCTCGGCCAATACCCACCCCACGCGCGAAAGCCCGCCAGATGTGGTATCCCCTGATACCCCTGCATTCACCACCACCACATCCGCGCCCTGCCCTTGCAGCCACGCCTCTAACTGGGGCACAAAGCCCTCTTCCACCGGCAAGCCATAGCCCGCCGTCAGCGAATCTCCAAACGCCACCACCCGCTGTTGTGCCTCTGCCACGCCTGCTAACAAAAGCGTGAGGATCACGGCCTTGTGAAGCCCGCGCACAAGCTTATATAGATTGCCAACCGCGCTATTCAGGAATTTGCTCATGGGGTCACCCGTTCTTTCGCTCAATGATGTCCAGCTTACGCTACAAGGCAATGCTGGACCTGTTTCTATACTTAAGGGCATTTCGCTAAATGTCGAGGCGGGCGAGAGCATTGGCCTGACCGGGCCATCGGGTTCCGGCAAGTCTTCGCTCCTTATGCTTATGGGCGGGCTTGAAAGCGTAACCGGTGGCAGCATTACCGCCCTTGGCCAAGACCTCACCAAAATGAGCGAAGACGCGCTGGCGCGATTCCGCCGTAACAATATGGGCATCGTATTCCAGTCCTTCCACCTGATCCCGACCATGACCGCCCTTGAAAACGTTGCCACGCCGCTGGAACTGGCAGGTGACCACGACGCCTTCAAAAAGGCCGAAGCCGAGCTGGAGGCCGTCGGCCTTGCAGACCGCGCCCACCATTACCCCGCCCAGCTTTCCGGTGGCGAGCAGCAGCGTGTGGCCTTGGCCCGCGCCGCTGCGCCCCGCCCCAAAATCCTGCTGGCGGATGAGCCAACGGGCAATCTCGACACCTCCACCGGCGAAAGCATCATTGACCTGCTGTTTAACTTGCGAGACCGCCACGGGGCCACGCTTATTCTTGTCACCCACGCGCCCGAGCTGGCGGCGCGCTGTGATCGCACCCTAGAGCTGCGCGACGGGGCGCTGGCATGAGCCTGCTAAACGCTGCTACCATCGCCAAGCGCGAGCTGCGCGGCGGGCTGGCGGGCTTTCGGATTTTCCTGCTCTGCCTGCTTTTGGGCGTGGCAGCGATTGCCGGCATTGGCACTATTCGTGCTGCCATTGATGCAGGGCTAAACGGCGAGGCCGCCACACTTTTGGGGGGCGACGCCGAAATCCACTTCACCCATCGCAAAGCCTCGGCAGAGGAACGCGCGTGGATTGACAGCAATAGCCAAGCGGTTTCCGAGGTATTGACCTTCCGCTCCATGCTGCAAGCGGGGCCTGAAAGCGACCCAACCCCAGGCCTTTCGCAGGTAAAATCAGTTGATGAAACCTACCCGCTTTACGGCGAGGTGGTGCTGGAC